>NZ_JBFAIU010000716.1:0-1000 GCF_040654855.1 Asanoa sp. NPDC050611 | reverse complement strand
CACGCGGTGTAGTAGCGGCCGCCGAGGGACTGGACGAACCGCCGCCAATCGCGCCCGCCCGGCCGGTTTCCGATAGTAGGTTCGGAGGGATCGGGGGGTCGGAGCATGAGCGACGTCGGCGTCGGCATCATCGGCACGGGCTACATCGCCAACGCGGGCCATGCGCCCGCCGCGGTGGCGACGCCCGGCGCGCGGCTGGCCGCCTCGCTCTCCCGGTCCACCGCCGGCGCCCGCGACTTCCTGTCCACATTCGACGCACCCGGCGCGAAGCCGTACGACGACCTCGGCGCCTTCCTCGCCGACCCCGACATCGGCCTCGTCGTGGTGCTGTCGCCGGACGGCCTGCACTTCCCGCAGGCAGAGGCGAGCCTGCGGGCCGGCAAGCACGTCCTCGTCGAGAAGCCGATGGCGCTGAGCGCCGGCGAGGCGCGCACGCTCGTCGACCTCGCCACGACCAGCGGCCTGGTGCTGGCGGCGGGCTACCACCTGCGCTGCCATGTCGGCCACGAGCTGCTCCGCCGGCGGATCCACGAGATCGGCACGCTGCGGCACCTGCGGGTGAGCTGGCCGTTCCCGATCGCGGAGACCAACTGGCGGGCGCAGGGCGAGATCGCCAAGTGGTGGTCGCTGTCCGCGACCGGCACACACTGCCTGGACCTGGCCCGCTGGTACGCGGACGACATGGCCGACTGGGCCCAGTTCCGGTCGGTCCTGAGCAACAGCCGGTGGCACGTCCAGACCGACGAGTCCGCCGTCATCGCCGCCCAGTTCGCCTCGGGCCCCACCCTCGACGTGTTCAGCTCGATGCAGTTCGACGGCGAGACCCGGCTGGAGCTCCTGGGCGACGACGGGTCCGCGGTCGCGGTGAACACGTTCGGCCCGCACGGCCGCGGTGACATCACGATCAACGGGGCACTGCTGGCGTACGCGCCGGAGAATCCGTTCGTCCGCCAGCTCACCGGCGTGCTGGCCGCCATCAGGGGCGAGGGCCCACCACCGG
>NZ_JBFAIU010000715.1:0-1015 GCF_040654855.1 Asanoa sp. NPDC050611 | reverse complement strand
CCGGGACCTGACCGAACCGCAGCGCGCGGCGTTCCGCGCCCTCGGCGCGTACCCCGGTCGCGGCCTGGCCGCGGGCGCCGCCGCCGCGCTCACGGGCGACGCGTCCATCGTGGAGGGTCTGGTGGACGCCCGGCTGGTGGAGGCGGCGGGTGCCGGGCGCTACACCCTGCACGACCTGATGCGGCTCTTCGCCCGCGAGCGGCTGGCCGAGACGCCCGAGGCCGCCGCGCCGGCGCTGCGTCGCCTGGTCGACTGGTACGTGGCGATGCTCGCCGGTGCGGACCTGCCGGCCGCCGAGGCGGAAGCCGAGAACGTCGCGCTCACCGTGCGGCACCTCGTCGACCACGGCGCACCCGGCGAGGCCGCCCGGCTCGCGTCGGCCGCCGACGAGAGCCTGCTGCACCGGGTCGAGCAGACCCACTTCCGCACGATCAGCCAGGACCGCCTGCGGGCCGAGGAGGCGGTCGGCGATCCGGTCGCGATCGCCAAGGCGCGCACCCGGCTCGGGCAGGTGGAGACGGCGTTCGGCTACGTGACGACCGGCCTCGGGCTGCTCACCGCCGCGCTGGCGGAGTGGTCGGCGATCGGCGACGCCGACTGGATCGCGTTCACCCGCCAGGGGCTCGGCACCGCGCTGCGGGACGCGGGGCGGCACGGCGCGGCGGTCACCGCGCTCACCGCCGCCCGGGAGCACTACCGCGCGACCGGCGACCAGCGGCGCGAGGTGCAGGTGCTCGGCGACCTCGGTTCACTGCTGCTCAGCCGGCACGACGCCACGGCGGCGGCGACCCTGCTGGAGCGGGCCCGCGACCTGTCCGCCACCGCACCGCTCCAGGTGCACGAACGGGGCTGGGTGCTGCTGATGCTGGGCGCCGCGTACGCACTGGTCGGCCGCGCGGCCGAGGCGACGCCGCTGGTGGAGCAGGCCCGCGCCGATTCCCAACCACTGCTCCGACCAGCACCCCTGGTTCCAGGCCGCGCTGGCCGGGGGCCCGGACGCACCGGAGCGCGAGCT
>NZ_JBFAIU010000714.1:0-1022 GCF_040654855.1 Asanoa sp. NPDC050611 | reverse complement strand
CAGCGGCAGGTCGATGCCCAGACGGTCGCACAACGGCGTACGCACGATGCCGCTCCTCCGCTTCGGAAAAAGAACCGTTGACGGAACGGTAGTGTGTCGGTGACCGTAGTGGCAAGGGAGGACCATGTCGGCGCCTGCACCAGGACAACCGGTTCGCGGGTCGAGCACCGGCCGACCGCTGATGGCGGCGCTCGACCTGTTCGGGCGCCGGTGGAACCTGCGCATCGTCTGGGAGCTGCGGCACGGCTCACTCGGCTTCCGCGCTCTGCGCGAACGCTGCGACAACATGTCGTCCAGCGTGCTGCGGCAGCGGCTGACCGAGCTGGTCGAGGCCCGGGTGGTGGAGCAGTGGCCGGACACCACGTACACCTTGACGGACCTGGGCCACGGCGCCTACCGCGCGTTGCGCCCACTGGTCAGATGGTCCGACGACTGGGCGGCGGCGCTCGCCGAGGAGCACTAGCATCTGATTCGGATTCCGAAGCGCAGAGGAGGCGACCATGGTGCGAGTCCCGCCGCTCGAAGCGCCCTACGCGGCGGACGTGGCGGCACAGCTCGAGTCGATGACGCCGGCCGGCGTCGCACCGATCGGCCTGTTCCGGACCTTCGCCAAGAACCTGCCGATGACCGTCGCGATGAGCGGGTGGGGCCGGTACGAGCTGGGCAGGAACCTGTCGCTGACGCTGCGCGAGCGGGAGATCGTCATCCTCCGGACCTGCGCCCGGTGCGGCTGCGAGTACGAGTGGGGCGTGCACGTGATGGTCTTCGCCGCTCGCGCGGGTCTCACACCGGAGCAGATCGACTCCGTCACCCGCGGATCGCCGGCCGACCTCTGCTGGACCACCACCCGCGAGCGTGTCCTGATCCGTGTCGCCGACGCGCTGCACGACTCCTCGGACGTCGACGACGAGCTGTGGCTGGCCGCTCGGGACGTGCTGGGCGAACCGGAACTGCTCGACCTGTTCCTGCTCTGCGGCTGGTACCACGCGATCAGCTTCGCCGCGCGTGCCGCGCGCGTCGAG
>NZ_JBFAIU010000713.1:0-1047 GCF_040654855.1 Asanoa sp. NPDC050611 | reverse complement strand
GGTGGCTTGGCCTGTGGCGGTGGTGTCTCCTGCGGCACCACCACGAGCGCGGGCGGCAGGTCGCTCAGGTCGTCGGTGTGGAGCGGGGACACGGCGCGCGAATCGGTCCCGGGCGGCGCGGCCAGCCGGACGAACAGCTTCATCTGCGCCACGGTCAACGTCGGGCTCGCGCCGTGCTCGGCCATCGAGGGGTAGTCGAGCGCCGTCGAGGTCAGGTCGACGCAGGGGTTGACCAGCACCTGGGCCCGCACGGTCAGGCTGGACCCGCGGGCCCGGACGGCGGCCAGGGCGGCGACGACCGCGCCGGCGCTCTCGCCGAACAGCGCCACCCGGGCCGGATCGACTCCCCACCGGGGGGCCTGCTCCACCACATGACGGAGCGCGTCCCAGCCGTCGTCGACCGCGGCCGACATCGGCGTCCCGGCCGCGACGAGCCGGTGCTCCACCGAGACGACCACCGCGGGCAGCCGCCCGGCGAGGTGGCTGTTGATCCAGTCGCTCTGCGCGGCCGTGCCGACGAACCCGCCGCCGTGCACGTGCAGCACGAGCGGCAGGGCGGCCGATCCGACCCGGGCCGGCGACGGCCGGTAGACCCGCACCCGCAGCGTCCGGTCCGGCAGCTTCAGCTCCTGCCACGAGATCGTGGTGCCGCGGTCCGGGAAGCCGGTCACCACCCGCATCAGGGGCGACGCCCGGCGGCGGTTCTCCGCGTCGCGGAAGGCGTCCAGCGCCTCGGCCGGCATCGCCAGCCAGTCCGGCTCGGAGCGCAGGCGGTGCAGCAGCCGGATGCCGAGTGGCGGGGTGGTGGTCATGGCTCTCCTCCTCGATCGAGTTTCGCTACTGGAGGTATCGATACTGACGGTAGCATAATTGGTATCGTGTGACCATGGCCCGCGCAACCGCACCCGCGACCCGCCCGCCCGGCCGCCCCCGCAACAGCGTCGACGCGACCGTTTTCGCGGCGACGCTGCGCACGATCGACGAGCTGGGCTACACGCACGCCACCGTCGAAAAGTGGTCAACGGACGCTCCGACGTGGGCCCGGAG
>NZ_JBFAIU010000712.1:0-1063 GCF_040654855.1 Asanoa sp. NPDC050611 | reverse complement strand
CCGACCTGCTGTTCGGCGACCCCGGTCGCGACCCGCAGGCGGAGGCGGCCGCGTTACGCAGCACCGCCACGGCGTCCGGTGCGACCTGGCCGGCATCGGTCAGATCGACCACGATCGGTCCGCGACCACGCATCATCGACGCCATCGCGATCGCGTCGCGGAGGGTGTCGCACCGGTCGGCTTCGACGCTGCCGTGGACCATGAGGGTCGTCGTGTGGCGGTGCACCTGGCAGGTGAAGCGGAGCTCGTCCATACCTCCACGCTCCCGCCGCGTAGGTCGTCCCCGTAGGGCCGAAGGTCCCGCCCGCCAGGCTCAGGGGCCGTTTCTGCTGTGGCAGCCGGGGCCTTTGTTTCCACCGGGGCTAAGCCGGCCGGTCGCGGTCCCACCGCCAGTGCTCGTACGCCTCGACGGCGGTCGGCAGCGTCGGGAAGATCCGGTCCGCGCCGACGCTGGCGGCCAGGCCGAAGGCGGTCAGCTCGTCGAGCAGGTCCTGCTTGACCCGCGCCAGCGCGAACACGATGCCGCGGGCTTCCAGCTCCCGCCGGAGCCGGTCGACCGCGTCGAGCGCGGTGATGTCCACCTCGACGTTGGCCTCGGCGTTGAGCACGAACCAGTCGACCGGCTCCTCCTGCTGGTCGATCGCGGCCAGCGCGCGCCGGTGGAAGTCCTCAGCGTTGGCGAAGAACAGGGGTGAGTCGTACCGGTAGACCAACAGGCCGGGGACCGTGCGGGCCGCGGGGTAGTCGTCCACGTCGTGCATCCCGGCCAGCCCGGGCACGAGCCCCTGCACCGCGTCGTGGGGACGGGCCACCCGGGCGAGCATCTCGGCGACCGAGAGGGCGACCGCGGCGAGGATGCCGTAGAGGATGTCGAAGGCCAGGACCCCGGCGAACGCCCCGAGCGCGAGCAGCAGCTCGCTGCGGCGGAACCGGGCCAGCCGGCGGAACCCGGCGATGTCGACGAGCCGGACGGCGGTCCAACCTCGGCGACCTGCAGGCCGGCACCAGCAACTGCAACCCGAGCATCGACCTCTCGTCCTACTGGGTGCCCACGCTCTACTGG
>NZ_JBFAIU010000711.1:0-1064 GCF_040654855.1 Asanoa sp. NPDC050611 | reverse complement strand
GACGAGTGGGACGCCACGCACGGGACGAGCACACCCCGGTTCGAGGTCGCCGACTACGCGGCGTACGTCGAAGGGAAGCCACGGCAGGACGCCGTCCGGGACTTCCTCGCGGCCCGCGGCATCTCGCTGCCTCCCGGCACCTCTGACGAGCCTGCGTCGAGGCTGACCGTCCGCGGACTGGGAAAGCTCAAGCAGGAGCGGGTCGCCGCCGAGCTGGCCGCCGGCCGGGTCGAGGCCTTTCCCGGGTCGATCGCCTGGGCACGCGAGCTGCGCGAGGCCGGGCTGACGACCGCGGTGGTCTCCAGCAGCCGGAACTGCGCCGCGATCCTCGAGCAGGCCGGGATCAGCAACCTGTTCGACGCCGTGGTCGACGGCCGGACGGCGCTGGACCAGAACCTGCGGGGAAAGCCTGCGCCGGACATGTTCCTTGCCGCCGCCGACCTGCTCGGCGTGGCGCCCGCGCGCTGTGTCGTCGTGGAGCACGCGCTGATCGGCGTCGCCTCGGGTCGCGCGGGAAACTTCGGGCTGGTCGTCGGCGTGGACCGGATCGGCCAGGCGAGGGCGCTGGCCGAGCACGGCGCGGACCTCGTGGTCGAGGACCTCGGTGAGCTGCTCTCGGACGTCACCGAGGAGGTGCACAGGTCCGGACCGCGGGCCCACCGCCTGCGGGCGGCGGCGCGGCGCATCCTGGCGGCCAGCGCCGAGGACCTCACCGACCCGTGGCGACTCGTCGAGCGGGACCCCGACCCCGCCGACGTCGGGCGCACCGAGTCGCTGTTCGCGGTCTCGAACGGGTTCATCGGCATCCGCGGCGCCCACGAGGAAGGCGAGCCGGCCTACCGTCCCGCGACGCTGCTGAACGGGTTCCACGAGACCTGGCCGATCGTCTATCCGGAATCCGCCTACGGTCTGGCGACCACCGGGCAGACCGTGGTCCCGGTCCCGGACGGCACCACCATCCGGCTCCTCGTCGACGAAGACCACCACCACGGTCGCCATGGACTTCGGCTGCGTGACCATCGACGGGAGCCTCAAGCTCTATCTGTTCGGTACGCCAGGCCAGT
>NZ_JBFAIU010000710.1:0-1079 GCF_040654855.1 Asanoa sp. NPDC050611 | reverse complement strand
GCGCAGCCCCACGACCCCCCCCCCGGGGCCCAGGGCGCGCGCACACCCGCCGCCCCCCCCCGACCGCGCCTCGAGGAAGGCCCCCCCGACGGCCGAGTCCAGGGGAGCGGTCAGCCGCTCGGCGAGCGCGCGGGCCTCTTCGCCGCCGGCCTCGGCGGCGACGGCGAGCTCCTCGCGGAGCTTGTCGACGTAGGGCGTCAGGTCCATGGCACTACTATGGCACCACGATGGCACCACCGCAAGTGCCAACCCGCGGGTTGGTGAAGCTTGACCTCAAGGACGGTTGAAGTTCGAGGATGGCCGGCATGGCGCGGGTGACAGTGGCCGGCACGGGAGCCGTCGGCGGTGCGGTGGCGCGGCAGCTGCTCGCCGGCGGGCATCAGGTCGTGGTGTGGAACCGCACGGCCGCCCGGGCGGCCGAGCTGGTGCGGGCCGGGGCGCAGCCGGCGGCGACACTTCGGGAGGCGGTGTCGTCGAGCCCGTTGATCCTGCTGACGGTCAAGGACCACAGCGCGGTGCGGGAGTGCCTGGCGCAGCTCGATGAAGGGCCTGATGCGACAATCGTCGCGCTGTGCACCGGCACGGCCGAGGACGCCCGTCTGGCGGCCCGGCGGGTCGCCGAGCTGGGCGCGGAGTATCTCGACGCGGGGATCCAGGCGTCGGCCGCGTCGATCGGCACCGACGCCGCGACGATCCTCTACAGCGGCTCCCGCACCGCGTACGAGCGACACCGCGCGACCCTGGAACTGCTGAGCACGCCACGTTTCGTCGGCGAAGCCCCGGACGCGGCCGCCGTCTGGGACCTCGCGCTGTTCGGAGTCTGGTACGACGCGCAGCTCGGCCTGCTGCGGGCCCTCGACACCGTGCGCGCGGCCGGCGTCGACGTCGCCGAGTTCGCCGCCGGCGCGCGCACCCAGCTCGGCCACGTGGTCGCGGGGGTCGACGCGACCGCCGACGAGACGCGACAGGGCGCCTATCCGCCCGGCCCCGCGGATCTCACCGAGCACCTCGCGGTCGTCCGCCAGGTGAACTTGTCCAGCAGCCCGTGGACGTCCATGTTGAACGTCGACGTGCCCACG
>NZ_JBFAIU010000709.1:0-1080 GCF_040654855.1 Asanoa sp. NPDC050611 | reverse complement strand
TGTACCCGGTCAGGACGTTGGTAGCGGGCGGGGATGTTGACATAGGGAAAGCCTCCGGTTGGGGTGTGGGTTGTCTAGGACCGCACTCCGCCGGAGGCTTTCGTGTCACACCCTAATGCCCGGACCACGTTTCACGGCCGGTTGCTGATCGTGCAGCGGCATCAGGCGGGCTGGCCGCAGGCCCATATCGCCGCGGCGATGGGGATATCCCGCCGATGCGTCAAGAAGTGGATCGACCGGCACGCCGCCCAGGGCGTGGCTGGTCTGCGGGATCGCTCGTCACGGCCGCACTCCAGCCCACGGCGGACCGCGCCGGCGGTCGAGCAGCTGGTCCTCGCCGCGCGGACCGAGTTCCGGCGAGGGCAGGACTGGATCGCGGCCGAGGTCGGTGTCGCGGCCCGTACCGTGGGGCGGATACTGCACCGCCATCACATACCGCACCTACGCCTACTCGACCCGATGACCGGTCAGGTGATCAAAGCGTCCAAGGCCACCACGGTCCGCTACGAACACGACCGGCCCGGCGACCTGGCCCACATGGACGTCAAGAAGATCGGCCGGATCCCCGACGGCGGCGGCTGGCGAGTCCACGGCCGCGCCCACGGCGACGCCACCCGCGACCGCACCACCAAACGCGGCTACGACTACGTCCACACCCTCGTCGACGACCACTCCCGCCTGGCCTACTCCGAGGTCCTCCCGGACGAGAAAGGCCCCACCTGCGTCGAATTCCTCCGCCGCGCCACCGCCTACTTCCGCCAACACGGCATCACCCACATCCACCGGCTGATGACCGACAACGCCTGGGCCTACCGCTGGTCACTACGCGGCGTCTGCACCGAACTCGGCATCCGACAGAAATTCATCAAACCCCACTGCCCCTGGCAGAACGGCAAAGCAGAACGCTACAACCGCACCCTGACCACCGAATGGGCCTACCAACGCCCCTACACCAGCAACACCGACCGGACCGCCGCGCTTGCACCCTGGCTCGAGCACTACAACACTCAACGACGCCACAGCGCACTCGGCGGCCAACCCCCGATCAGCCGCCTGCAACCAACCTCATGACCGGGTACA
>NZ_JBFAIU010000708.1:0-1125 GCF_040654855.1 Asanoa sp. NPDC050611 | reverse complement strand
ATCTTCGTGATGTGGCCGCTGGTCTACTCGGTCTACCTGAGCACCTACGAGATCAACTTCTACAAGGGCAACACGTTCGTCGGCACCACCGGCTCGTGGCGAGACGACGGCGACCATTCGGGACTGGGGTCCGCCGTGGGCACGACACCGCCCGCCGCGGCGGGCGGACGTGGCGCCGGTCCTGGTGCGCCCGGACGTTTCGGTGGCGAAGGACCTGTGCGCGGCGACTCCGCCGGCGAGCCGCCACGCGGATCGTTCGGTGACGGACCCCGGCGTGGTGAGCCCGCGGGCGAGCCGCCGCGTGGGCAGTTCGGTGGTGACGGACCGCGGCGTGGCGAGCCCACGGGGGATGTCGCGCGCGGACAGTTCGGTCGCGACGGCGCCGAGCCCGGAGCGCCGGGACGGTTCGGCCGCGGTCGCTCAGGAGCTGATGGCGGACGTGGCCCGGGTGGCGCCGCGGGCGGCCCACCGGTACCGCCCGGCGAGCCGCCGGCCCGGTTCGGCGCCGCACCCGCCGGTGGTCGACCCACCGGCGAGCCGCCGACCCGCCCCGGGGGAGCACCCGCTGGGCCGCCGCCGGCCCGCCCTGGGGGAGCACCCGCTGGGCCACCGCCGGCCCGCCCCGGGGCAGCACCCGCCGGGCCGCCGCCGGCCCGACCAGGAGGAGCCCCTGCCGGGCCGCCGCCGGCCCGCGCCGGGGGAGCGCCCGCCGGAGCGCCTCCCGTGCCGCCCGGCGAGCCGCCGGCCCGGTTCGGCCGTCAGCCCGCGGGCGGGCCACCGGCCACACCCACCGAGCCGCCGGCCCGTTTCGGCGGTGCGCCGCCCGCGGGTGGAGCACCGGTCCCGCCCGGAACGCCACCGAACGGACCTCGTGGCGCGGCCGCACCGCCGCGCGGCGCCGCCGTGCCGGTGCCACCGCCCGGCGACCCGGCCGGGCGCCAGCCACGGCGCGGCGCCCCAAGCGGCCGGCCCGAGGACGGCACGGGCCAGTTCGGCGCCGCCGGACGTCCGGGCGTGCCGCCCGGCCAGGACACCACCGGCCAGTGGGGCGCGCGCGACGCGCGCCCTCCTGCCGGTGGCGGGAGGGTCGCCAGGGCTTATCAGCGTGCTCTCAGCCGGCTCCCC
>NZ_JBFAIU010000707.1:0-1130 GCF_040654855.1 Asanoa sp. NPDC050611 | reverse complement strand
AGCTACCGCCAGCTGCGGCCGGAATGCCGGACGCTGTTCGACCGGCTCGGTGTCTTCGCCGGCGGCTTCGACCTCGACGCGGTCGAGGCGGTGGCCACGCCCGGCGCCGACCCGGTGACCGCGCTCGAGGCCGTGCTCGAGGCCGCCCTCGTCCGGCGGGACGACACGACGGGTGGCCAGCCCCGGTTCTCGATGCTGGAGACGATCCGGCACTACGCCCTGACCCGGCTGCGGGACAGCGGCCAGTGGCACGGTGTGCACGCCGCGCACGCCGCCTACTACGGATCCCTGGCCGAGCAGGCGGAGCTGGAGCTCAACCGCGCGGGAACCGGTGCCGTCTGGCTCGACCGGTTGCAGCTCGAGCACGACAACCTCAACGCCGCGCTCGACTGGTTCCACGAGCAGGACGATGCCCCGGCGGCGCTGCGGGCGATGTGGGCGACCTGGACGTTCTGGTGGCGCCGCGGGCACTTCGACGAGGCCCGCCGGCACGTGGCCGCGATCCTCGACCGCGGTGGCCGGCTGAGCCCGGCGGAACAGGGCCGGGCACTCCTGACCGCGGGTGGCGCCGAGTACATGTCTGGCCAGTTCGAGGCCGCGCGGGCGCTGCTGGAACGGGGCCTGCCGCTGCTGCGGGCGGCCGGCGACCCGGGCTCGCTGGCACTCGCGCTCTGCACGCTCGCCCAGTTCGCCGCGCGGCGCGGCGAACGGGACCTGGCGGAGTCCCAGCTGGCCGAGGCCACGGAGCTGATCAGCGGGCCGACCGCCGCCTGGCAGGCCAGCCTCGTCTACAGCCGGGTCGCGCTGGTGGCCGTCGAGGACGGCCGGTACGCGGACGCGCGGCCCGAACTGCGGATCGCGCTCGAGGTGTCCGCCGCGGCGGAGGAGCAGCTCGCCGCGGTCGTGGCGCACTACACCTGGGCGCTGGCCGCGGAAGGGCTCGACGAGCACGGCGAGGCCCGCGAGCACCTGGTCGACGGTCTCGCGCTGGCCGCCACGGCCGGGGACGAGGCCGTGGCCAGCGCCTTCCTCGCCGCCATCGCCGACCTGGACGGCCGCGGCGGCGACCTGGAACGCGCCGTGCGGTTGGACGCCGCGGCCCGGATCCGGCGGACGCCGTCCGGCGAGGC
>NZ_JBFAIU010000706.1:0-1130 GCF_040654855.1 Asanoa sp. NPDC050611 | reverse complement strand
GCTGGATGTAGGCCGCGCGCGCGTCCATCCATTCCTTGCGCCACTTGACGGCGTCCGCATGGGTGATCTTGTCTATCCGCGCTGGAGGTTCGGTGCGTCCGGGTCCTGGGCGCCCTGGGGCTGGACCGACGTGTCGGAACGTTCGTCGGCCTTGCCGGCAGGCCGGCCGGACTTGTCGCCGGACGGCTTTCCGGTGCCCGCGTCCCGTGAGCCCTTCGGCCCGCGTACCTCCTGCGGCTCCTCTTCGAGGTCCTTGCCCGGCTTCTCCTCCATGACCGATAACCCCCTCGCTATCGCTTTGGGCGAGATGTCCGTCTAACCCTATCTGTTCCCATCCCCGCCGCCGTGAAACAAGGCGTAAAGGGTTAGCGCGGGCGATCCAGGGCAATGCCGCCGTGGGTTCACCGAGACTGGAGGTTCGATCATGAGCGTGCCGTCCGACCGCCCGTTCGCCGTCGTCACCGGCGCCTCGAGCGGCATCGGTTACGAGCTGGCCCGGCAGTTCGCCACACACGGCTTCGACCTGCTGGTCACCGCGGAGGACGCCGGCATCGACCGCGCCGGGGAGGCGCTGCGCCGCGACGGCACCATCCAGGTCACCGCCATACGCGCCGACCTCGCCACCGCGGAAGGGGTCGAGGAGCTCTATGCCGCCATCGACCGACCCGTCGACGCGATCGCGATCAACGCCGGGCGCGGGGCGGGCGGCGCGTTCGCCACCGACACGGCGCTCGACGACGAGCTCAACATCGTCGACGTCAACGTGCGGTCGACCGTGCACCTGGCCAAGCGGGTCGTCCCCGACATGCGCGAACGCGGCGCCGGCAAGGTGCTGTTCACCTCGTCCATCGCGTCCACCATGCCGGGCTCGTTCCAGGCGGTCTACAACGCGTCGAAGGCCTTCGTGCAGTCGTTCGCCGAGGCACTGCGCAACGAGCTCAAGGACACCGGCGTGACCGTCACGTCGCTGATGCCCGGCCCGACCGACACGGCGTTCTTCGACCGCGCGGACATGCGGGACACGAAGGTCGGCGCCGGAAAGAATGAGGAAGAACGGGACGGCCATGATCGCGCCGACGGTGAGCAGCATGTGTCGTCGCGGTGGAACCCGCCCCCGCGTCCCGTCGGTC
>NZ_JBFAIU010000705.1:0-1151 GCF_040654855.1 Asanoa sp. NPDC050611 | reverse complement strand
GCCGCACCACCCCGGCGCCCCTAGCGGTCGTCTGGGAGGCGTTCGAGCACGCCGGCCTCCCACCGGACCGGCTGGCCGGCGAGCCGACCGGCGTGTTCCTCGGCCTCAGCTACGACGAGTACATGCAGCGCCTGGCCGGCCAGCCCGAGGAGCTGGCCGGCGGCATCCTGACCAACGGGCACTGTGTGGCCGCCGGGCGGATCTCGTACCTGCTCGGCCTGCACGGCCCCGCCGTCAGCGTCGACACCGCCTGCTCGTCGGGGCTCGTCGCGGTGCACCAGGCCGCGCAGGCGTTGCGCGACCGGGAGTGCGACGTCGCGGTCGCCGGCGCGGTCAACCTGATCGTCGACGAGCGCACCACCCGCGAGTTCACCCGGTTCGGCATGCTCTCGCCGACCGGGCGGTGCCGCGCCTTCGACACGCACGCGGACGGCTTCGTCCGCTCGGAAGGCGCGGGCGCCGTCGTGCTCAAGCGGCTCGGCGACGCGCTCCGCGACGGGGACCGGATCATGGCCGTGGTACGCGGCTCGGCCGTCAACCAGGACGGCCGCTCCGACGGCCTTTCCGCGCCGTCCGCCGAGGCGCAGGAGGCCGTCTACCGGGCCGCGCTGGTCCGCGCGGGCCTCGACGCGAGCCAGGTCGGCTACGTCGAGGCGCACGGCACGGGCACGCGTCTCGGCGACCCGACCGAGCTGGCCAGCCTGTCCCGCGTGTACGGCGGCCAGGGTCGGGCGGTCGCGATCGGCTCGATCAAGAGCAACATCGGGCACCTCGAGCCGGCGGCCGGCATCGCGGGCCTGATCAAGACGGTGCTGGCCCTGGACTACGGCCTGATACCGGGCAACCTGCACTTCACCGGCTGGACCCCGGGCACCGACCCGTCGGCGGCCGGGCTGTTCGTGCCGACCGGCACCACCCGCTGGCCCGACAGCGCCGCCGTGCGCCGGGCCGCGGTCTCCTCGTTCGGCTTCTCCGGCACCAACGCGCACGTCGTGCTGGAGGAGGCGCCGAACCTGCTGTCGTCGCCGGTCACGCCGCGCTCGACCGGTGAGCCCGAGGTCGTGGTGATCCCGGCCGGGTCGCGCGAGGCGCTGCCGGCCGCCGCCGAGCGGGTCGCGGACTGGCTCGACGGCGACGGGCGGGACGTGCCG
>NZ_JBFAIU010000704.1:0-1187 GCF_040654855.1 Asanoa sp. NPDC050611 | reverse complement strand
GCCCGGTTCCGCGCCGACGCGGCCACCGCCAACGAGGCCGCGGCCAAGGCGACCGCCACCGCCGACCAGGCCCGGACCGCCGCCGACGCGGCCCGCGCGGCGACCGCCGCGGCAGAGCAGGACCTGGCCGCCGAACGCGAACGGGCTCAGGCCCGGGACGCCGAGCTGCGGCAGGTCCGGGAGGCGGCCGAGGCCACCGTGGCCGACCTGCGGGCCCGGCTCGCCGACGCCACCGCCGAGCGGGACGCCGCCCGCGACCGGGCCGCGCAGCTGGCCGGGCAGGTCGGTGACCTCGCCGCCGCGCTGGCCGCCCTCGGCGCCGCGCAGAAATCCACAGCTCCCGCACAGGTCAGCCCCGCCCGGTGACCTAGATCGCATCGGCTGAACGGCCGCTTAGGCCGGGACGACCAACACATACTGGACACCGCGTCGTAAAACGCCACGGCTGGCCGCGGATAGAACCGCTCATGAACGCGCGTCTGCCGCTACGCTCTGACCGTTTACGACGACGTACCTTTGTAAGGAGCGAGACGCGCGTGAGTGCCGGGAATCCCCCGGCTCCTCCCGTCGTTGTTTCGTGTGGACGACAAGCAAGACGACCGAGGGGAAAGCCGATCATGGGCGAGCGCATGCTGCGCGGCAGCCGGCTAGGCGCAGTCAGCTACGAATCCGACCGCAACACCGAGCTCGCCCCACGCCAGACCCGCGAGTACCTGTGCGCCAAGGGGCACCAGTTCGAGGTGCCGTTCGCCGTCGACGCCGAGGTTCCGATGACCTGGGAGTGCAAGTTCGACGGCAGCGTGGCCCGGCTCGTGGACGGCAGCGAGCCCGAGCAGAAGAAGGTCAAGCCCCCGCGTACGCACTGGGACATGCTCCTGGAGCGGCGGTCGATCGCCGAGCTCGAGGACATCCTGGCCGAGCGCCTGGAAGAGGTCCGCGCCCGGCGCGGCGGCAAGTAGAGCCCGAACAGCGAAAAGCCCCTGCGGGCGACGCGGGGGCTTTTTCGTGCGCTCCTAGCGGCGTGGCCCGGGCTCGACGATCTCGCCCTCGACGACCTCGCCCTCGATGACGGGACCCGGGTCGTGGCCGCCGTCCCGCGGTGTCGTCGCCTGGACGCGGGGGCCGGGCTCCGCCGGGCCGGTCACGGTCGGGCCGGTGCCCGCGGGGCCGGACGGCCCCGGGCCGCC
>NZ_JBFAIU010000703.1:0-1197 GCF_040654855.1 Asanoa sp. NPDC050611 | reverse complement strand
TTGTCGGCCTCGGCCCGCACCGCGAGCTGAAGCGAGTTGTCGTCGTCGGGCTTGATGGAACTTCCCGACGGCCGCTGGATCGAGATCGACGCCGAGGGGTACGCCGCCGGCTAGAACGGTCGCCGGGGCCAGGTCGTCGGATCGGTCGGGTCTCCGGCCCGCGTGATCCCCTCCAGGACCGCCGTCGCGATCGGGTCGTCCGGGCCAGCACCACGCAGCGGCATGCCGACCATCACGACCAGGTCCGGGCCCAGCGGGCGGGTATTGAACTGGATGACGTCCCGGAGGCTGACAACCGGTCGCGGCGTCGAGCCGTCCGTCGCGCCCGGTTCGGGCGTGCGGGTCGTGTCGGCCCGGCCCGGCGCATCGGTGGTCCCGGACGGGTCGGGCGTCTCGGTGTACGACGGGTCGGGCGTCTCCGTGTACGACGGATCCGGGGTGTCGAGGCGCGACGGGTCCGGCGTCCCGGGGTCCGACGGATCCGGCGTTCCCGGGACGGAGGCGGGGCCGGACGGCTCCTGCGCCCGGGTCTGGTAGCGGAGCTCGATCAGCCGGTCCCCGTAGGACACCTGTAGGCCGCCGGATCGCATGTCCGCACCGGGCGCGTCCGCCGCGACGGAGCCGCCACAGCTGACCAGCCGACCGCCCGCGGGCGCACGCGGAACGCGGAACGGCACCGAACAAGCGGTCGTGGTGTCGAGCCGGACCGCGTCCGCGAACGCCGTCAGGTCCGCGACGTCGACCGCCGACGGCCGCGCCGACGGCTCGGACCCGTCCTCCGACGTGAAGCCGGACGCGACGAGCCCGGCCTGCGCGGTGAGTCCGGGCGCCGGGTGCCAGGTGACCCACCGGTTCGGACCCCAGTCGAACCGCTCCTCCGCGAGCACGGCGGGCCGGCCGCCGACCGTGACGGGCGAGGTCGCGTTCGGCACGGTGGCGTTGTCGAACTCGTCCGGCTGCTCACCGCGCCACAACCGCACCCGGCCCGAGATGTCGACGTCGCCGGCCGACATCTGGACGTCGATCTCCTCGACACCGCCCCGGGTCGCCATCCAGTTGACCGATCGCACGGGGAACGGCGCCCACGACACTCCGAACCGGAGCGCGGTGGGGTCCGTGCCGACCAGGTCCGGGCGGGTGGCGGCGCCGTCCGCGCCGGCCGCCGTCGGCAACGGCGGCACCCCGTCCCAGGTCACC
>NZ_JBFAIU010000702.1:0-1201 GCF_040654855.1 Asanoa sp. NPDC050611 | reverse complement strand
CCTGGCTCGAGCACTACAACACTCAACGACGCCACAGCGCACTCGGCGGCCAACCCCCGATCAGCCGCCTGCAACCAACCTCATGACCGGGTACATCTAGCGCCTTTGTCCACAAACAACGGGCGGGTCACCAGGAGAGCCGTGCCGGCCTTATGGTGAGCCTCCCGTCTGTGGCCAACCGTGGCGACAGCGTTCGATGTGTGGCCCGAGGCGAGCATGTACCCGAACTATCCCTCCGGCGGCTACGAGCCGCCGTTCCAGCACCAGGCCGACCCGCTCGTCAGCCCGAACTACGCCGGGTGGTGGCAGCGCGGCACCGCCATCGTCCGCCGCGGCTGGCAGCCGCTCGCGTTGTTGCAGCTGATCGGTCTCGTCCTGGCGCTGCTGGTGCAGACGCCCGTCGCGGTCTACCTGGCGCTCATCCAGGACGACCTCAACAACTCGCTCACGACCAGCGACGGCGATCTCGGCCAGTTCGACTGGGGGCCGTTCCTCGGCCTGATGGGCTTCACCGCGGGTGGCACGCTGCTCGGGGTCATCGTCACGGCGATGGTGACGCTCGCCGTGGTCTACGTCGCCGCGAGCATCGCGATCGGCGCGCCGGTGCGGCTCGGCGAGGCGCTGCGGCTGGCCCTCCGGCGGTTCCTGCCGCTGCTCGGGTGGCAGCTGCTCGCGCTGCCGATCTACTTCGTCGGGCTCTGCCTGTGCATCCTGCCCGTCTTCTACGTGTGGGGCGTGCTCGCCGTGCTCCCGATGGTGGTGGCGGCCGAACGCACGAACGCGATCGGCCGCTGCTTCACGCTGTTCCATCGCGACTTCGGCGTGGCGGCCGGGCGCATCGCGACCGTCCTCGGCCTGACCATCGGCGGCGGCATCGTCGGTGCGCTGATCGGTGGCATCATCCAGGCGGTGGCGAGCAGCGCGCTGTCGGGCGACACCGCGATCATCGTCGGCTCGATCATCTCGACCCTGCTGAGCGCGGTCGTGGGCGGGGCGCTGGCGATCCTCGTCGCGCCGCTGACGCTGACGGCCTACGCGGACATGCGCGCCCGCGTCGAGCCCACCAACGCGTTGCGCATCACCCAGGGCCTGGGCATCACCCCGCCGGCCGGCCCGTGGTCGCCCGGCCTCGGCGCGTTCAGCCACGGGAAGTCGCCGTCAGTCACCACGACGTCAGCTAGCAACTCCCCGCCGTCGCGCC
>NZ_JBFAIU010000701.1:0-1208 GCF_040654855.1 Asanoa sp. NPDC050611 | reverse complement strand
GCCGCCGGGCCGCCCGGACGGGAAGGCGGTGGGCCGCCCGGAGGGGAAGGCGGTCGGCCGGCCCGACGGGCGGGGGCGCCCGGACCCGCGGCCCGTGAAGCCGGCGGGTGCGGAGGGCAGCGTGATGCCCTGCTTGCCCAGGCAGTCCCGGTACGCGGTGAAACCCGCGTCACCGGCCGCCGTGGCGGGGTCCGCTGCGGAGCCGCACCCGGCGAGAGCGAGCACGGCGGCGGTGGCCACCAGGACGAAGACCGACCGGGACACGGCGCCTCCTTGTGTACGTGGTCGTGCCGCGGAGCTTCGGGGCCGCACCCCGCGGCACGCGCGCTCATGCAACCGGCCGCACCTCCGGGCGTCCTCGGCGTCGGCTGGGAGTCAGCTCAGGGTCCGGGTTCCGAGGCAACTCCCAGGTGCGGTCGAGCTGAACCCGATCGCGGGCGAGGACACTCGGCGGTCATGCGGGTGGGTCGGCGGTGGCCGTGGGTCGCTGGTGGGGTCGTGGTGGTGCTTGCGGCCGGTGGGGCGGCGGCGGTCGCGTTCACCCGCGAACCGCGGGCGGTCGCGTCCACATCGGACACCAGTCGGGTCGACCGCGGCGCGGTGTCGCTGGCGGTGGCCACGACCGGTGCGGTGACGCCGGCGCGGAGCTACGCGCTCGGGTTCGGCACGTCCGGCACCGTCAGCGCGGTCGCCGTGCGGGCCGGTGCGACGGTGACCAAGGGGCAGGTGCTGGCCCGGGTCGACGACGCCGACGCCCGCGCCAAGGTCTCGGCCGCCGAGACGGCGGCGGACCGGGCGGCGGACGCGCTCGACGCCGCGCAGCGGTCGGCGCAGGACTGCGCCCGCCGCACCACGGCACCGACCCGGCGCGCCACCCCGACCCAGCCCGTCACCTCGACCCGGCGCGCCACCCCGAGCGGGCGGCCGACGCCGACCGCCACGACCTCGGCGACCCGGACCACCTCGCCGGGCCGGACCGCGTCACCCCGGGCCACGGCGACGACGCCGGCGGCCCAGGACCGTTGCGCGGCGACCGGTGCGGACCAGGTGCTGGGGGCGAGGCGACAGGCGACCGCCGCGGGGCTCGCCCTGGACGAGGCGCGCGCCACGCTGGCCGGCACCACGATCCGTGCGCCGATCGCCGGCACCGTGCTCGCGCTGTCCACCGCCGTCGGGGCCGCCGCGACGCCCGGCGGGACCGTGCTCAC
>NZ_JBFAIU010000700.1:0-1215 GCF_040654855.1 Asanoa sp. NPDC050611 | reverse complement strand
GTGGGGGCCCCCCCAACCTGCCCCGGTGCGCCGCACGGTCGAGGCGGTGTGGCGGATCGAGGCCGCCCGGATCGTGGCGGTGGTCGCCCGACTGACGGGCGACGTCTCGCTCGCGGAGGAGATCGCCCAGGACGCGCTCGTGGTGGCGCTGGAGCAGTGGCCGCGCGACGGCGTACCCGACGATCCGGGTCCGTGGTTGCTGGCGACCGCGCGGCACCGGGCGATCGACCAGATCCGGCGGCGGCAGAACTACGCCGCGAAGCTGCGGCTCGTGGCCGGTGCGACCGAAGAGGCGCACGACGGTGGGTACGACGCGGTGCTCGACGAGGGCCGGATCGGCGACGACCTGCTGCGGCTGATCTTCACGGTCTGCCACCCGTCGCTGCCCGCCGAGTCGCGGGTGGCGCTGACCCTCCGGCTGCTCGGCGGCCTGACCACCGCCGAGATCGCCCGGGCGTTCCTCGTGCCCGAGGCGACCATGGCGGCCCGGATCACCCGGGCGAAGAAGGCGCTGACGGGCGTGGAGTTCGGGCTGCCGCCGGCCGCCGAGCTGGGCCCGCGGGTCGCGTCCGTGCTCGCCACGGTCTATCTGATCTTCAATGAGGGGTACGCCGCGACGGGCGGGCCGGCCTGGGCACGCCCGGAGCTGGCCGACGAGGCGGTGCGGCTCGGCCGGCTGCTGCAGGGCCTGCTGCCGCGCGAGGCGGAGGTGCACGGCCTGGCGGCGCTGATGGAGCTCCAGGCGTCGCGGCTGCCGGCCCGGCACGACCCGTCCGGGCAACCCGTGCTGCTGCCCGACCAGGACCGGCGGCGGTGGGACCGGCTGCTCATCCGGCGCGGGCTGGCCGCGCTGTCGCTGGCCGGGTCGCTGGGCGGCGGCTACTACACGGTCCAGGCGGAGATCGCGGCCTGCCATGCGCGGGCACGGTCCCACGCGCAGACCGACTGGGAGCGGGTCGCCGCGCTCTACGAGGTGCTGTTCCATCTGCGACCGTCGCCGGTGCTGCGGGTCAACCAGGCCGTCGCGTACGGGATGGCCGGTGATCCGGCCCGTGGCCTGGCCCTGGTCGACGCGGTGGCGGGGGACAAGGCGCTGCGCGACTATCCACAGTTGCCGGCGGTCCGCGGCGACCTGCTGGCCCGCCTCGGCCGCGGTGCCGAGGCCCGGGCCGCGTTCGCCGCCGCCGCTTCGCTGACCCCCCACGAGGCAGATCG
>NZ_JBFAIU010000699.1:0-1221 GCF_040654855.1 Asanoa sp. NPDC050611 | reverse complement strand
GCAGTGCGGAGCCGGGCTCGAGCGTCACGGCACCCAGCAGGTCCGCGGACTCGCGGATCAGATCGAGCGCGCCGGCGTCCCGGGCGGTCCGCGTGCGGCTGCCCGCCCACGACGCCAACCTGCTCGCCGAGGCGGTCCGGTCCCGGGTCCGGGCCGGGCTCCTGGTGATCGACGACCTGCAGTGGGCCGACCCGGCCACGGTCGCGGCGGTGGGCGCGCTGGCCGCGCACACCCGGGTGGCGGTCGCCCTGCGCACCCCGCACCGCCTACCGGCCGAGGCCGTCACCGCCCTGCGGTCCGCGGCGGTCGGCTGGCTGACCCTGCCCCCGCTGGACGCCAGTGCCGCCACGGGCCTGGCCCGCCGGGTGGCGCCCGGGCTCGGGGACGCCGGGGTGGCCGAGGTGATCCGGCGTGCGGGCGGCGTGCCGCTGGCGGTGATCGCCCTCGCTCGGCACGCGGCCGCCGGCCGGCCCGCGCCGGCCGATCGTGGGCCGGACACCACGGGCGCGCTCCCGGTGGCGGGCCCGTCTGCGGAGGTGGACCAGGTCGCGTACGCGGTCGCGGAAGCCCTCGCCGACCTCACCCGCCCGGCCCGCACCGCGATGGCCGCGCTCGGCCTGCTCGGCCGCCCGGCCGACCCGGCGCTGCTGGGCCCGGGCGTCGCCGAACTCCGCGACGCGGGCCTGGTCGTCACGCTCGCCCCAGCGGCGGACCAACGAACCAGCGTCAACGCGGCCGGCCCCGCCGATCCGGTCGAGGCGGACGGCGACACCCCGTCGGCGATCGAGGCGGGCGACGGGCTGAACGGTGGCACGGCGGCCGAGCGGCCGGGCGGTGCCACCGCCGCGGTCAACGGCCATGACGCCGGCCGCGGCGCGAGCGCCCTGGTCGCACCCGCGTCTCCCTACGTCGCCGAGGTGGCGGCGGGGATGCTGGACCCCGCGTCCCGGGCCGCACTGCACCGCCGGCTGGCCGACCTGACCCCGGACCGCGAGGCGGCCCGCCACCTCGCCGCCGCGGGTGACGACGCGGCCGCCTCGGCCCGCGCGCTGGCCGCCGCCGACGCCGCGAGCACCGCCGGTGAGCGGGCCGAGCTCCTGCTGCTCGCCTGCGACCTGCCCGGCGCCTTCAGGTTCATGCGGCCTGACGACTTCGCCTGGGCGCCGATCGACTTTCCCGGCATCGCGTACGAGGACGGGCGCCTCGCCGACGGCATGCAGG
>NZ_JBFAIU010000698.1:0-1225 GCF_040654855.1 Asanoa sp. NPDC050611 | reverse complement strand
GCGTCCACCTGTGCGACCGCGCCGGGCAGCCGGTCCAGCTCCGTGGCATGTCGACACACGGCATCCAGTGGTGCCTTGACCGCGCTTTCCAGACCAAGCTCGGCGAGTACGCCCGGCCGCAAGCTGATGCGGATCCATGCGCCGTCGTTGATCTGGAAAACGGCCAGCGAGTCGGCCGTCATGCCGCCGTGGCTGATCGGTGCGAAGTCGTACGAGCCGGCGATACCCTCGCTGATCAGGTTTTCCAGATAGACCCGGATGCGCCCGCGGTCGACACTGCGACCCAGTCGCGCCGCGTTGGCGATCAGACGGACAGCGTCGGAGCTGTAGGGCGCGAAGCCGCGGAACGCGCCATGCTTCTGAATGTAGCGGTAGATGAAGTCGCGCCGATCGA
Source organism: Asanoa sp. NPDC050611 (assembly GCF_040654855.1). NCBI lineage: Bacteria > Bacillati > Actinomycetota > Actinomycetes > Micromonosporales > Micromonosporaceae > Asanoa > Asanoa sp. NPDC050611. The sequence goes on along the minus strand of NZ_JBFAIU010000698.1, from coordinate 831 downwards.
GGTCGGCCATCGTGGTGTCGGTCAACGACATGCCGGCGAGCGATGCCGGATGGATGGCGAACGACCCGTCCACGGCGGTCGGGTTGTCATCACCCGACAGCGTGTCGTCGGCGACGCCACCCGGGTCGAGGATGAAGGGCTCCCCAAACCGGAGCCTGCGCACTGCCTGTGCGGCCGTGCCGGTGTCGGGTGCCTGCGCCCAGATGATGATCGCCTCCGGGCTGGCACTGACAACCTTCTGCGCCGCGAGGTTGGCGTTGCTGCCGGTCGCGGGGAGTTGCGCCTCCTCGGCAATGACGCCGCCGAGCGACCTGCGCAGCGCCGAGATGCCGGCACGGCCATAGGCACCGCCGGAGTAGAGAACGCCGACCTTGGTCCAGTTCTTCGACCTGAGGAGGTCGGCCATCATTCGGGCGACGTCTTCGGCGTTGGGCTGGAGCTTGTAGATGTAGGTGCGCTGCGGCAGCGGCGTGACGATGCCGTCGGCGGACGCGAGCGAGATGAACGGCACCTGCTCGGTCTGGGCGACCTGGAGCATCTTCAGCGAGGTCTCGGCCTGGACGCCACCGATCAGCGCGTGCACGCCCTCTTTGCCGATCAGCTCGGTCGCCTGCTGCTCGGCGGTCTCCGGCCGGCTGCCGTTGTCGCGGTAGATCATCTTGACCCGCCGCCGCAGGTTGCCGACCGGCACGCCCTCTTCGTTGAGCGTGTCGACGGTGATCCGCAGCGCCCGCTCCTGCAGCACACCGTGCGCGGCGCCGGGGCCCGTCAGCTCCACTCTTCCTTCTGGTAGTGCCGCAGGAACAGCTCTTCCAGTGTCGGCGGCTGGCT
>NZ_JBFAIU010000697.1:0-1227 GCF_040654855.1 Asanoa sp. NPDC050611 | reverse complement strand
ACACCAACCATCCGGGTGGGACGGAGCTGTCCGACCTACGGCGCAAGAACGGTGCCGCCGACCCGTACGACGTGAAGCTCTGGTGCCGCTCCTGCAGCACACCGTGCGCGGCGCCGGGGCCCGTCAGCTCCAGGCTGGCGCCGATGATGAGCTCCTCGGAGCCCCGGGTGGTCGGGCCCGGGTTGTTGCTCTCGTCGGCACCGCAGGCGGCGGTGAAGAGCGTCCCGGCGGCTGCGACAAGGACGCCACGCCGGGTCATCTGGGCCCGGCCGATCGCCGGCTTCGCCATCTGGTGCCGCCTTTCCACAGCCCGGCGACGCCCGTCGCCAGATACCACGCGGGTATGCTCCCGGGCCGGCAGGCCCGCCGTCAAATCGCGGTCATACCCGTCCGGGGGTCACGTCCGCGCCGACCGGTACTCGTAATCCTGGCTCTCGTCGCGTCCACCGTGGTCACGGCTGAAGTCCCAGCCACCGGCGGCCTCCCGGCCCGGGCGACCGCCCACCGCGTAGCCGCCGATCTCCTGGCCGCGGCGCCAGCCGCGGAAGTAGCCGGTGGTGTGCGCCGCGATGCTCGCGGCGTCGCGCACGATCCGAAGTGGCCGCTCCTCGCGCAGCGGCGAGCCCGGCACCAGATTGGCCTGTGGCACGCGGCGGGGCAGGCCGGACTGCGTCTCGAGGCCGACAGACGGCGAGGAGGCCTTCTCGGCCGCGCGCCAGCCGGTGTCGGCGACCGACGACCAGGCGAGGTCTTCCTCTTCCTCCGGGTGGCCGGTGAACCATGCGGAGCGGGCCGCCGCGAAGATCAGCAGGTCGCCGTCGCCCTCGTCGGAGACCGGCGGCGCGCTGATGCCGATCGGCAGCTGGTGGCTGCCGGTGTCGGTCGGGCTCTCGACCAGCCGCAGCGGCGGGGTGTCGTAGCGCGCGGCCAGGTCGGACCGCTCGGCGCGGTTGCGCGAGCGGGTCTCCCGCTGGTTGTCGTCGCGCAGCGCGCGGTCGGCCAGCGGCGGAGGCTCCACCAGGCGCAGGATCGGCGGCTCCGGCGGCATGTCGTCGGCCAGCCACGGCGGGGGGACGCGGTCGTCGCCGACGGCCGAGTAGGTCGGCCGGTCGAGCTCGCTCGGCGGCAGCTCGGTCAGGTCAGGGAAGCGCGGCTCGCCGTTGGCCCCCTCGGCGGACTTGGTGTCGACGAGCCCCCAGTTGGCCCGCGCGCCCGGCACGGGCAGAT
>NZ_JBFAIU010000696.1:0-1232 GCF_040654855.1 Asanoa sp. NPDC050611 | reverse complement strand
ACGCGGTCGGCGTGTCTTCGGAGTCACCCGCGGCCACGGTGGCATGACCAGCATCCTGGGGTCGCGCACCCTCCTCGAGGCGCTCGAGGAGGTGCGCGACCCTGAGCTGGACGAGCCGATCACCACGCTCGGCTTCGTCGCGTCGGCGTCGCTGTCCGCGGCCGGCGACGCCACCGTGCACCTGCGCCTGCCGACCTATTTCTGCGCGCCGAACTTCGCGTACCTCATGGTGGCCGACGCCTACGACGCCGTGTCCACGGTGGATGGTGTGCGGCGGGCGGAGGTGGTGCTCGACGACCACTTCGCCGCCGACGCGATCAATGAAGGAGTCGCGGCCCGGGCCGGCTTCGTCGCCTCGTTCGCGGGGGAGGCCGTCGACGAGCTCGACGAGCTGCGGGTCAGCTTCCTCCGCAAAGCCGTGCTGGCCGGCACCGATCTGGTGTGCCGGCCACTTGTCGACGCCGGGTTCGCGCCCGTCGCGCTCGCTGCCCTGACGCTCGGCGAGGTGCCGGCCTCGCCCGCGCTCGACCGGCTGCGCCGGCGTCGTGCCGAGTTGGGCTTGCCCGCCGGCGACGACGCACCCCTGCTCGTCGAACCGGCCACGGGCGCGGCCGTCGGCGGTGAGGCGGTCCCGCTGCACCTGCGCAAGGCCCGGCTGACCCGCACCAGCCTCGACGCGAACACCGGCATCTGCCGCGGCATGCTGCGGCACCGCTACGGAGTGGAGGACGAGTCATGAAAGCTGTCCGGCTGCACGCGTACCACGAGCTGCCCGTGGTCGAGGAGGTGCCGGAGCCGACCGCGAAGGGCCCGTTCGACGTGGTCGTGCGGGTCGGCGGCGCCGGGGTCTGCCGCACTGACCTGCATATCGTCGAAGGCCAGTGGGCCGCGGCGATGGCGCCACCGCTGCCCTACACGCTCGGGCACGAGAACGCCGGCTGGGTCCACGAGGTCGGCTCGGCCGTGTCCAGCGTCGCCGTCGGCGACACCGTCATCCTGCACCCGACGCCGACCTGCGGGCTGTGCCGGGCCTGCCGGGCGGGCGACGACATGCACTGCGTCAACAGCAGCTTCCCCGGGCTGTCGGGCGACGGCGGGATGGCGGAGTTCCTGCTGACGTCGGAGCGGGCATGCGTGAAGCTCGACCCGGCGACGCAGCCGAAGGACGTCGCCGCGCTCGCCGACGCCGGCATCACCGCCTACCACGCCGTCCGCAAAGCCGTCCCACTCCT
>NZ_JBFAIU010000695.1:0-1233 GCF_040654855.1 Asanoa sp. NPDC050611 | reverse complement strand
GTCAGGTCGGGGTTCGGTGCCGGCGTGCCGATCACCTGGAACTCGGAACCATGCCGGACCCACCGGAGCGCGAACCGGCACCGCCCGTCCCGGCCGACGAGGCGCTGCTCAAGCGCATCCGCACCGCTTTGAAGGCGCTCCGGTGAGCGAGCGCGGCGAGCGAATCGGCCGGCTCGAAGGCCGGATCTCGCGAAGCGAGGTCCACGCATGAGTCGCGGACCGCCGGAGGGTCCGGCAGACGACATCCAGACCGAAGGAGAGATACCGCCTGTGGACACCGATCGCGCCATCGCCGCCGCGCTCCGTGCGCTGCGCGAGGTCCCGGACGTGGTCGGGTCGGTCCTCGCCGGGCCCGACGGCCTGCTCATCGCGAGCGACGTGGACCAGGTCGAGCCCGACACCATCGCCGCGATGGCGGCGGCCACGGTCGGTCTCGGCCGACGGTTCGCCGAAACGGTCGGCCTCGGTGGCCACCGCGAAACGGTGATCCAGGCCGAGGGCGGCTGCCTGATCAGCTACGCGGCCGGCGCCGCGCTGCTGACCGTGGTCGCGATGCCCCAGGCCAACCTGGCCCTGCTGCACCGCGCCGCCCGCACCGTCGCACACCGCCTCGGCGTGCTCGTCGAGGCGCTGCACGCCCAACCCCCGGGGCGCGACCCCGGTGGCAACCCGCCGCCGGCGCCGCCGGCGCGCGAACCGCTGCCCCGCCGCAACGCCCGCACCACCGGATCGGGCCGACCCAGCGCAGCCCGGTCCTGAACCACCGGCCGGGTCGTCGTTCGGCTTCGACGACCCAGGTCCGCAGACCCGAACACAACGGAGGACAGGCTCATGGCAGACATGGACACCGCACTCAAGGAGTGCATGACGATCGAGGGCGCGATCGGTGTCGCGCTCGTCGACTACACCAGCGGCATGTCGCTGGGCGTCGTCGGCGGAGGCAAGGACCTCGACCTGACCGTCGCGGCGGCCGGCAACACCGACGTGGTGCGGGCGAAGCTGCGCACGCTGGAGATGCTCGGCCTCAAGGAAGCGATCGAGGACATCCTGATCACGCTCGACAACCAGTACCACCTGATCCGGTTGCTGACCGGGCGCGCGGGCAAGGGCCTGTTCCTCTACATCGCGCTCAACCGCAGCCGGGCTCCACTTGTCGGCGGTCAGGAACTTCGCCGTCGTCGCGTCCGACCAGGCCGTCGAGGGCAGCGGCGCCGTGCCGACGTGGCGTTGCAC
>NZ_JBFAIU010000694.1:0-1246 GCF_040654855.1 Asanoa sp. NPDC050611 | reverse complement strand
GGCCGGCTGGCCTTCTACGGCGCCAACGGGGGCCATCGCGGCCGCGCTGGGGAACCGGCCCGCCGGGTCCTTGGCCAGCGCGGTCTCGACGACGTGGCGCAGCGCGGCCGGCACCTCGGCGGGCAGCGGTGGCGGGTCGTCCTGGAGGTGGCGCAGCGCCACGGTGACGGCGTTGCCACCCGCGAACGGCGGCGCACCGGTCAGGCAGTGGTAGGCGACGGCACCCAGCGCGTAGATGTCGGTGGCCGGGGTCAGCTCGTCCTTGGTCACCTGCTCCGGAGCCATGTAGAGCGCGGTGCCCACCACCTCGTCGGCCCGCGTCTGGGCGGCCGCGCCGGCGGTGACCGCGACGCCGAAGTCGATGAGCACGACCGTGCCGTCCGGCTCGACGATCATGTTGCTCGGCTTGACGTCGCGGTGGACGACTCCCGCGTCGTGCACGGCCTGCAGTGCCCGCGCGGCCTGGGCGACGACGGACCGCGTCTCGGCGGCGTCGAGGCTCCCCGCGGAGGCGATCCGGCGGGACAGCGGCTCGCCGTCGACGCGGGCCATCGCGATGTACGCGACGCTGGTGCCGTCGGGCAGCTCGGTCTCGCCGTAGTCGTAGACGTCCGCGACGCCGGGATGGCGCAGGGCGGCCATCGCCCGCGCCTCGCTGCGGAAGCGCGCCCGGGCGGTGTCGTCCACCATCCCGTGCAGCAGCTTGACGGCGACCCCGCGACCGAGGACGGTGTCGGTGGCGCCCCACACCGCACCCATGCCGCCGTCGGCGATCGGCGCGTCGAGGCGGTAGCGGTCGTCGACCAGCAGCCCGGGCGTGAACATGTCCTCAGCCGTACCCAGGACGGCGCCGGGCATGCGTGCCCGCCCGGCGGATGTTGATCATCTTGCGGGAAATGCGGAACCGGACCGAACGGTGTGACGCGGACGGCCACCGCGACGCTACGCACTGTTTCGAACGACCGGGACGGGTTGCGGCACCCGGATGGAGTTGGGTTCCGTCCCGGCCGTCCGGTGGGTTCCCAGCCCCACCGCCTGTTCAGCGCCCGACCCGGTGCGCGTGTCACACGCTGCGGGTTTGCGGCTCCGGCGGGCAGGGGTAACAACCTGGCCGCGGCACTCGACAACAAGGAGGCCCGGCGTGGGTATCGGAGCAAGTATCTTCCTGATCGCGATCGGTGCGATCCTGGCGGCGGGACTTCTCCTTGAACTGGATCATGCGCTGGGCCTCGCCGTACCCGGTGAC
>NZ_JBFAIU010000693.1:0-1248 GCF_040654855.1 Asanoa sp. NPDC050611 | reverse complement strand
GGGTGGCCGACATCGTGCGGCACGTGCTGACCCAACGTCGCCTCGCCACCGCACGCCGGGGAGGTGCGGCGTGACGTTCCAGAGCCCCTGGCGGCTGTTGCTCCTGCTCGCCGTCGCCGCCCTGCTGGTCGCCTACGTGCTGATGCGCCGCCGGCGCAGCCGCTATGCCGTGCGGTTCACCAACCTGCGGCTGCTCGACAAGGTCGCGCCGGACCGCCCGGCGTGGCGGCGGCACGTGCCGGCCAGCCTGTTCCTCGCGATGCTCGCGCTGCTGGTGGTCGGCTTCGCCCGGCCCACCGACGAGGTACGCGTGCCCCGCGAGCGCGCGGTCGTGATGATCGCGGTCGACGTGTCCCTGTCCATGACCGCGACCGACGTCGCACCGGACCGGCTCGCGGCCGCGAAGGAAGCGGCCCGCGGCTTCGTCGACGGGCTGCCCGAGACGTTCAGCGTCGGCCTGGTCGGCTTCGCGGGCAGCGCCTCGGTGGCGGTGGCACCGGTCACCGACCGCGCCGTGCTCGACGCCGGCATCGAACGGCTGGCCGAGGGCGGCACGGGCCGGCAGGGCACCGCCATCGGCGAGGCCATCCACGCCGCGCTGGACGCGGCCGCGGGCGTCGACCCGACCGACCCGCCGCCGGCCCGGATCGTCGTGCTGTCGGACGGCTCGAACACCGCGGGCCGCGACCCGGGCGAGGCGGCGGCCGCGGCGCTGGCCGCCGGCGTGCCGGTCGACACGATCGCCTTCGGCACCGCCGACGGCGTGATCGACGGGCCGGGCGGCGGCCAGGCGGTGCCGGTCGACGGCGAGACGCTGCGCGCGGTCGCCGAGCAGGCGGCCGGCAGCTACCACGAGGCGGCCAGCGCCGGCGAGCTGCGGGCCGTCTACGACGACATCAACACGACCGTCGGCTTCACCACCCAGACCCAGGACGTGTCGGCCCGGTTCATCGGCATCGCGCTGGCCCTGGCGGCCCTCGCGGCGATCGCCTCGATGGTCTGGTTCGCCCGCATCCCCTGATTCGGCACAGCCCTTAATTCGGCACAGCCCTTAATTCGGCACAGCCCTTGATTCGGCACAGCCCTGGAGCCGGCACAGCCCTCGCCCGTCCTGACGCTTTGCTCTGCATCCACATACGCATCACCCCCGCCGTCCTGACGTCATCCTCGTAGCCAGCGGGTTCCTTCACGCGTAGAACAGGCAAGGCCCTGACCAGAGGAAGCACTCGTCGAGGCGTCGCGTTTATC
>NZ_JBFAIU010000692.1:0-1250 GCF_040654855.1 Asanoa sp. NPDC050611 | reverse complement strand
TGCCCGGCGCCCGGGCCGTCCAGAGCACGCCGTGGACCCGCGCCGAGCCGTTCAGCGGCACCGCGAGCACGGGCCCCGGCCCGGGTCGCGGTCATGCGCCGGCGGCTGCACGCGTTGTGACGACGGGCCGTATTTCCGGGCGTGTTCGCTTCTCCGACGTGGTAGATGCCGCCGCTCTCGGCGGGTCCGGGTAGGCGCGGCGACGGCCGCTGAGCCTGCTCAAGTCGCGTACGCCTCTGGAGTAGCGATGGTGGAGTTGCCGATCAAACGAATCGAGGTCTTCCCGCGCGAGCTCTCCGGCCACTTCGACGAGAACGGTCGGCTGCCGCGGGCGGTGCTCGTCGTGCAGCCCGGCTCGGCGCCGAAGCTGACGATGTGCCGCACGGCCATGCGGTCGCTGGAAGCGATGGCCGCCGAGGCGAGAAAGGCGATCGGGCTCAGGTTGCGGGTCGGCTTCTCGAACGACTCCTACCGCCCGCTCAACGTGCAGGAGCGGTTGTTCCGAGAGCGCTACCAGCGGGGGCCGGGGCCGGACAGCGCGTTCTGGGACAGCGACGGCGACGGGGTCAAGGAGCGGTGGTCCAAGAAGGACCCGGATCTGGCTACGGCGGCCGTCCCTGGCACGAGCAACCACGGACTCGGCCTCGCCTGCGACTTCGTGCTCGACAGCGGCGACCGCATTCTCACCTGGCTGATCAAACACGCTGACGAGTTCGGCTTCTCCGCCGAACTCCAGAAGGAACCCTGGCACTGGCACTACCACGCCGGCGACGCCATCCCGGCGGCGACCCGCGCCTACGAGGAGGACGAAATGGCTTACACCGAGGGTCAGATGCGTGCGTTCGCGTGGCAGTACAACGGCCGCGGGCTCGCCAACAACGACCAGAACCCGGACGGCAACATCTCGGCGCTCGGCGCGTTCAACGAGATCCTGTTGACCGTCCGCAAGATCGCAACTAAGGTCGACCTTTCGCCGGCCGAGTTGGCCGCCATCCGCGAGGCGTCGAAGCAGGGCGCCCAGGCGGGCTTCGCCGCCAGCGTGGACGATCTGGTCGAGGCCGTCCTCGCGGCCCTGCCGCAGGGCGATTTCACTGCGGCCGACGTCGAAGCGGCCGTGCGCTCGGTCGCCGAACAGAACCAACCGGCGTAGCGAAGAAGATCAGGTCGGAGTCGCCACGCAGAACTCGTTGCCGCTGCTGCGGGCCGCGGGACACGACGTCACTGGCCTCGACATCAGCCTGTACGCCGAC
>NZ_JBFAIU010000691.1:0-1254 GCF_040654855.1 Asanoa sp. NPDC050611 | reverse complement strand
GGTGAACTGGTCGAGTACCCACACGCCCGACTGGCGCGAGCCGTTGCCCGACCGGCCGTTGCCGCCGAACGGTAGGTGGGCCTCCGCGCCCGACGAGACGCCCGGGATCGCGCCGTTGGACGCGGTGGTCGGCTCGGTCGGCGGGCACCACATCCTGCTCGTCCTCGACGGCTTCGAGCACGCCGTCGACGTGGCGCCGGTCGTCGCGGACCTGGTCGCGCGGACCGACCGCCTGGTGCTGTTGGTGACCAGCCGGGAGCCGCTGCACCTGCGCGGCGAGCACGTGTTCGAGGTGCCGACGATGGGCGTGCCGGACTGGTCCGAGAGCGCGGAGACCGCGAAACGCGCGGACGCGGTGCGGCTGTTCGCCGACCGGGCCGCCGCGGCGGGCGCGCACCTGACCCTGGACGACGCCACCGTGCGCACGATCGCCGGGATCTGCCGGCGGCTGGACGGCCTGCCGCTGGCGATCGAGCTGGCCGCCTCGCGGGCCCGCGTGCTGCCGCTCGACGAGCTGCTGGCGCGGCTGGAGCGCAGCTTCGACGCGCTGGGGGCGGGCGCCCGCGACCTGCCCTCGCGCCAGCGCACGCTCGACTCGACCATCGCCTGGAGCTACGACCTGCTCGACGACCCGGACCGGACGCTGTTCGCCCGGCTCGGCGTGTTCGCGGGCAGCTTCAGCCTGGCGGCCGCGGAGACGATCTGCGGTGGCGAGGTGTTCGACGGCGTGTCGTCCCTTGTGGACAAGGCGCTGTTGCGGCCGGACCACTCGGTGCACGGTGAGCCCCGGTTCTCGATGCTCCAGCTCGTGCGGGACTTCGCGCTCGCCCGACTCGCGGACGCCGGCGAGGCCGACCGGTTGCGGCAACGGCACGCCGGGTACTTCCGCCGGCTCGCGTTCGACGTCGGCGCGGCGCTGGACCGCAACGAACAGGTCCGGCCGCTGGTCCGGACCTGCGTCGCCGACCAGGACAACTGCGCCGCGGCGCTGCGGTGGTTCGTCGCGCGGGGTGACGTCGACTCCGCGGTGCGGATGGGGCTGGCGATCTGGCCGCTGCTGTTCGACCAGGGGCTCTCCGGTGAGGTCCAGCACGCGATGGAGCGGGCGCTCGCGCCGGGCGCGGCGCTGACCGACGACAACCGGGCGTACGCCCGGCTCGTGCTCGGCATGCTGGGGCTGCCCGCGATTGCAGGGCAGCAGGGGATCCCGGCCGGGCAACGTGCCGCCGCTCCCTACCGCGGCGGTGGTCTCAC
>NZ_JBFAIU010000690.1:0-1255 GCF_040654855.1 Asanoa sp. NPDC050611 | reverse complement strand
CTCGCGCCGACGCCGGTGGTGCTGCTGGTGGGCCGCGCCGTGCAGGGCCTGGGCGGCGCGCTGGTCTTTCCCGCCACGCTCGCACTGATCAACACCACCTTCCCGGAGGGCCCCGAACGCAACCGTGCCGTCGCGGTCTGGGGCGGCACCGGAGCCGCCGGGCTCGTGGTCGGCGTCCTGCTCGGCGGCGTGCTCACCCAGGCGTTCGGCTGGGAGGCCGTGTTCTTCGTCAACGTGCCGCTGGCGGCGCTCGCGCTGCTGCTGTCGTTCGTGCTGGTCCCCGCCGACCGCCGGCGTGAGGCCGGCCGCCGGTTCGACCTGCCCGGCGCGCTCACCGCCGCGCTCGGCATCACCCTGCTCGTCTTCACGCTCGTCCAGGGCCCGAACCTCGGCTGGTCGTCGCCCGCGGTGATCGTGAGCGAGATCGGCGCGGTGCTCGCGCTGGCGGCCTGCGCGGTGATCGAGCGGCGCGGACGAGACCCACTCGTGCCGCCGGGGCTGCTGCGCAACCGCAACCTCGCCACGGCCGCCGCGATGGCGTTCATGTTCTGGGCCACGTTCGGTTCGGTGCTCTACTTCCTGACGCTCTACTTCCAGGACGTACGCGGTTACGACGCCCTGGGGACCGGCGTGGCGTTCCTCGTCCCGACCGCTGTCGTGGTCGCCGGCTCGGTCTTCGCCGGCCGCGCGGCGACCCGCTGGGGACTGCGGCCGACGTTGTTCCTCGCGCTCGGCATCGGCGCGGTCGGCGCCGTGCTGCTCGCGGTGGCGATGACGCCCGACGGCTCGTACGCCGCGCTGATCCCCGGTCTGGTCCTGATCAGCGTGGGCGACGGCATCTCCTTCACCGTCATCTTCATCGCGGCCGGGATCGGCGTCGCCGACCGGGAGCAGGGCGTCGCCTCCGGCATCACCTCGACCAGCACGTCGATCGGCGCCGCGGTCGGTCTCGCGTTGCTCGTGCTGGTGGCCGACGCCGGCACCGGCGGGCTGGCCGGGGAGGAGCTGCGGGTGGCGACCGCGGACGGCTTCCGCAACGCGGTGCTGGTGGTCGCGGCCGGCATCGCGGCCACCGCATTGCTCGCGCTCAACCTGCGGCCCGAGCCGGCGGCGCGGGTCCGACCGTCGTGCCCGCGCGGGATCGTCACGCCGGACTGACGTTCACGTTGACCCGGAACAGGTTGTCCGGGTCGTACCCAGGGGGCCTTCGGAACGCAGCAGCGTCGGCGGCACCAGGTCCCAGCCGGTCGCGGCC
>NZ_JBFAIU010000689.1:0-1275 GCF_040654855.1 Asanoa sp. NPDC050611 | reverse complement strand
ACCGCCCGGGCCCGGCCTGCGAACGCTGCGACGGCGAAGGGGGACTCGCCGTCCACGGCGGGGGCGGCGTGACCCCCGCCGATGTTGATCTCCCGAACCAGGACTCCCTTGGTACGGGCGAGATGGCCGGCCACCGCGACCAGCCGCTGGATCGCCCGCTCGTAGCCGCCGAACCGGCTGATCTGCGAGCCGACGTAACAGTCCAGGCCGACCAGTTCCAGCTTGGGCTGGGCGATGATCCGCTGCACCAGGTCGTCGAACGCGGTGCTGGGTGCGGCGACGCCGAACCGGTCACAGTCGTTCGGCGCGGGGATCCCGGCGACCCCGTCGAACAGCGCGTCGTGCGGCGGCAGCACCCGGATCAGCACCTTCTGCCGGCGCGTCGCGATCGCGGCGAGCCGGGTCACCTCCGACGCCGACTCGATGACCACCCGGCCGACGCCGTAGTCGAGCGCCGCCTGCAGGTCGGCGGGCGTCTTGGCGTCCCCGTGCAGGACGATCCGCTCGGCCGGAAAGCCCACCGCGGCGGCGACGGACAGCTGGCCCTCGGAGTAGACGGACAGGCCCAGCCCCTCCTCCTTGACCCAGCGGAGCACGGCCCGGCTGGTCAGCGCCTTGGCGGCGTAGACGACGTGGCCGTTGCCGAAGGCCGCGCCGTACTCCCGGCAGTGGCCCCTGACCTCCTCCTCGTCGATGACGTACGCCGGGGTGCCGTACTGCTCGGCCAGCGTCGCGAGGTCGACGCCGCCGACACTGATCGCGCCGTGCCCGGTGTGCCGGGTCGACGCCGGCCAGATCTCAGTGCACAGCCGCTGTGGTGGCAGCGAGGTGCGCAGTGACGGAATGAGGTCCGAGAGGCTCATGCCTTCTCCTTGACAGATGCGGGTCGAACGGGCGCAGCACGAGGTGGGTCAGGGTGCGCCCGGCTCCGGCGTGGTGCCGGAGCCCACGGACCAGGCCGTCGAGGGCCGCCATGTCCTGGCACCGCACCCGGACGACGGCATCGGAATCAGCGGCGACCCACCAGGCGTCGACCACCTCCGGCCGACGTGCCAGGTAGGCCTCCAGGCACGGCGCGTCCTGGGTCTGGTTCAACCAGACCAGCACGACCGCTTCGACCTCTCCGCTCATGGCATTGATCGTGCGACCCGGCCCGCGCCGGGTGCACCTGCCTTGACGCCTTCGCTACGCCGAGGGGCCCGCATCTGACTCGTCCTTGACGCCGGCCGATGCCCACGAGGCGTCGGCGGTACCCCGGCTCTGTATGGGAGGCCC
>NZ_JBFAIU010000688.1:0-1286 GCF_040654855.1 Asanoa sp. NPDC050611 | reverse complement strand
GACGGCCTGCCGGAGAGCGTCGGCAGCCGGGTCGCGGTGGCCGGGCCACGCAGGGTCCTGCTAGGGTTGCGCCGTGCAGCGCGAGTATTGGTTTACACCTCCGGCCCGGAACGGGTCGGCGGGCGTTCCGCTGCGCTGACCTTCACCCCCGAGCCGGATTCCTGAGCCGGCTCGGCGCGCGTCCGAGGGCGGCTCGCCCATGAGAGGACGCCATGTCTACCACCGCCGCGGCGCTCGACGACGCCCGCATCGCCCGGATGAGTCCGTTGATCTCTCCCGCGCTGCTCCGCCACGAGTTCCCGGTCACCCCCGAGGTCGCCGACGTGGTCAGCCGCGGCCGGGCCGAGGTCGCCGACGTCCTCGACGGGCGTGACGACCGCCTGCTGGTGATCGTCGGACCCTGCTCGATCCACGACACGGACGCCGCCCTCGAGTACGCCCAGCGACTCGCCAAGGTCGCCGAGACCGTCTCGGGCGAGCTGCGGGTGGTGATGCGCACGTACTTCGAGAAGCCCCGCACCACCGTCGGCTGGAAGGGCCTGATCAACGACCCGGAGCTGTCCGGCGGCTTCGACGTCAACCGCGGCCTGCGGCTGGCCCGCCAGCTCCTGCTCGACGTCTCCGCGCTGGGCCTGCCCGTCGGCTGCGAGTTCCTCGACCCGATCACCCCGCAGTTCATCGCCGACATCGTCAGCTGGGGCTCGATCGGCGCCCGGACCGCCGCCAGCCAGACGCACCGGCAGCTGTGCAGCGGGCTGTCGATGCCGATCGGGATCAAGAACTCCACCTCGGGCGACATCGGCGACGCGGTGGACGGGATCCGGGCCGCGGCGGCCAGCCACGTTTTCATGGGCATCAACCTGGACGGGATCGCCGCGCTGGTCACCACGACCGGCAACCCGGACTGCCACCTGATGCTGCGCGGCGGTGCGAGCGGGCCGAACTACTCGGCCGCGCACGTCTCGGACGCCCTGGCCAAGCTCGACGCGGCGGGGCTGCCCCAGCGGCTGATGATCGACGCCAGCCACGGCAACAGCGGCAAGGACCACAACCGGCAGCCCGGCGTCGTACGCGAGATCGCGGCGCGGCTGGCCGCCGGCGAGCGCGGCATCGCCGGCGTGATGATGGAGAGCTTCCTGGTCGCGGGCCGGCAGGACCTCGGCGGGCCGGCGATGGTGCGGGGCCAGTCGGTGACCGACGCGTGCATCGACTGGGACACGACCGCCACCCTGCTGGACGAGCTGGCCGCGGCGGTTCACGCCCGACGTTGATCCCCGGAGGGCGCG
>NZ_JBFAIU010000687.1:0-1299 GCF_040654855.1 Asanoa sp. NPDC050611 | reverse complement strand
GGTGCCGCATGCGGGGACAGGACTACCTGGGCTCCCCCGAGCCGTACGCGTTCGACGTGCCTCCCGCGAACAGGCGGGCCGACTCGCTGCGGCCCGCTATGGCGGCGAAGTCAACGCGCCCGCCCGTTTCGGCGGCGCTTCCGAAATCGCTAACAGCGAAGAAACAGGTTCGCTCGGCACCATGAGGCGATGCGCATCCTGGTGGTCGAGGACGAACGGTTGCTCGCCGAGGCGATCGCCGAGTGGCTGCGCGACGACGCGCACGCCGTCGACGTCGCGCTGGACGGCGACGCGGCGCTGGAACGCCTGGCGGTCAACGACTACGACGTCGTGGTGCTCGACCGCGACCTGCCGAAGGTGCACGGCGACGACGTGTGCCGGGCCATGGTCGGCTCCGACACGACGGCCCGGATCCTGATGCTCACGGCCGCGGCCGAGGTCGGCGACCGGGTCGCCGGGTTGTCGCTCGGCGCCGACGACTACCTGCCCAAGCCGTTCGCGTTCGCGGAGCTGGCGGCCCGGGTGCAGGCCCTCGGTCGACGGGCCCGGCCCGCGCTGCCGCCGGTGCTGCGCCGGGCCGGCATCCTGCTGGACGCCGCGCGCCGCCAGGTCTTCCGCGACGACCGCTACGTGCCGCTGTCCAAGAAGGAGTTCGGCGTGCTGGCCGAACTGCTGCGGGCGGACGGCGCGGTGGTCAGCGCCGAGCAGCTGCTGGAGAAGGTGTGGGACGAGAACGCGGACCCGTTCACGTCGGCGGTCCGGCTCACCGTGCTGAAGCTGCGCCGCAAGCTCGGTGACCCGCCGGTCATCGAGACCCTGGCCGGAGAGGGGTACCGGATCTCGTGAAACGCTTCCGACCGACCCTGCGTACCCGGCTCACCCTGGTCTACGGCGGCCTGTTCCTGCTCGGTGGCATCGTGGTGCTCGGCGTGACCCACCTGCTCGTGGAGCAGCAGATCCGGCCGATCGGCGGCGTGATGGTCAACCGGCAGATCGGCCCGGGCCAGGGCGCCGCCCACGACACGGTCATCTTCCGCACCGCCGACGGCGCGCAGCTGCCCGCCGAGGACGTGCCGGACTACCTGGCCAAGACCAACGCCGACGTCCGCAGCGACGCGCTGACCTCGCAGCTCACCCAGGGTGGCATCGCGCTGGGTCTGGTCGGCAGTGCGGCGATCGGCCTCGGCTGGCTGGTCGCGGGCCGGGTGCTGGCACCGCTGCACCGGGTCACGGACACCGCCCGTCGCATCGCCCGCGGCGCGGATCTGAGCCTGCACGAGCGGATCGGGCTCACCGGCG
>NZ_JBFAIU010000686.1:0-1323 GCF_040654855.1 Asanoa sp. NPDC050611 | reverse complement strand
GACTCCTTGCGGAGGCTGTCCACGTCCTGGGTGGACACGCTGTCGGCGACCTCCGCGTCACCGGCGCGCAGGTTGGCCGCGCGGATGCTGGCGTCGGTCAGGATGCGCCACGAGATGCCGTCGAGGTGGACCTTGTCGGCGGCGTAGTAGTTCGGGTCGCGTACGACGTCGATCGAGCTCTGCGGAACGCGCTTGCTGAACTTGAACGGGCCGACGCAGACCGGCGCGGAGGCGAAGTTGGTGCCGAGCTTCTGCAGGGCGGTAGGACTCATGATCATGCCGGCCCGGTCGGCCAGCGCGCCGAGGAGCGGCGCGAACGGGTTCTTGAGGTGGACGGTGACGGTCTGGGCGTCGGTCGCCTCGACGGTGTCGACGGGCCCGAGCTCGCTCTTGCGGGCGGACTCCGGCAACTTCAGGTGGCGTTCCAGGGTGGTCTTCACCGCGGTGGCGTCGAACGGGGTGCCGTCGGCGAACTTGACGCCCTGCCTGAGCTTGATCGTCACGGTCTTGCCGTCGTCGCTGACGGCCGGCAGGTCGGTGGCCAGCTGGGGGACGACCTGCGCCTTCTCGTTGACGTCGTACAACTTCTCGCACATGGCCTGGAACACGTAGCGCGAGTAGAGGCTGCGGGAGAGGGAGGGATCGAGCCGGTCAGGCTCGGCAGACAGGGCGACGGTGAGCTTGCCGCCCTGCTTGACCTCGTCAGGGTTGGCCGGCGCGCCGAATGAATCCTGGCTCTGCGCCGGCTTGTCGTCGGATCCGCCCTCGGGGGACGACACCGGTGAACAGGCAGTGAGCGCACAGACGAGCGCAACCGCCCCGATGGCGGCCCGACCGATCGCGCGCGAGAGATTCGTCATGACGGGCTCCTATATTGACGATTGTCGGAGCGTATGTTGTATACGATGATCTCGCAAGGCTCGGTCGAGATCGCGAATCCCGGACGCCCGTCAGGTCCGTCCATGTCGGACAGTGACCGCCCCGGGACGTGCGCTCGCGCCCCGGGATCGGGCGGTCTCGGACCGACTTGTGGATCATGCCGGCGCCCTCCGCACGGTCCGAGCCGACGACTCCTCCGCGTACCGGGCCGACCGACACCGGCTGCCCTGCACCTCGGCGCCGACGGGCCGGACACCGCACTGGTCTCGTGGCTGCTGCTCCGGCTCGACCGTCGGGCAATCGTCGAGCCCGGTCGGGGAGCCGGAGGTCGCCCGCGAGGAGCCCCTATGTATCCAATCGCAGCCCGCAGCCGCTCCGCTCCGCCCCGTCAAGTTCCCGAGCTCGCGATCGACCCTGCTCCTCGTCGTCGCCGGCGCCGCGCTC
>NZ_JBFAIU010000685.1:0-1342 GCF_040654855.1 Asanoa sp. NPDC050611 | reverse complement strand
TCTCCTCCAGCAGCCGGCTTCACCTCACGAGGTCACCACGGCGACCGGCTCGCCGCCGTTCTGCAACGACCGTACGCCTGCTTCGCTCGCCGCGGCGCCCGCGACGGCGAGCCCGCCTGGCCCGGCGGCCCGCTCGGCCCGGGCCGGCCCGGCTGGCACATCGAGTGCGCGGTGATCGCGCTCAGCGTGCTCGGCGACACGATCGACGTCCAGGGCGGCGGCAACGACCTGCTGTTCCCGCACCACGAGTGCTCCGCCGCGCACGCCGAGCGGCTGACGGGCAAGGCGCCGTTCGCCGGGCACTACGTACACGC
Source organism: Asanoa sp. NPDC050611 (assembly GCF_040654855.1). NCBI lineage: Bacteria > Bacillati > Actinomycetota > Actinomycetes > Micromonosporales > Micromonosporaceae > Asanoa > Asanoa sp. NPDC050611. The sequence continues at coordinate 1,028 of NZ_JBFAIU010000685.1, read as the reverse complement.
GGGAATGATCGGCCTCGACGGCGAGAAGATGTCGAAGTCCCGCGGCAACCTGGTCTTCGTCTCCCGCCTCCGCGCCGACCACGTCGACCCGATGGCGCTGCGGCTGGCCCTGATCGCCGACCACTACCGCGGCGACCGCACCTGGACCGACGATCTCCTCAAGACCGCGGAGGACCGGCTGGCCCGGTGGCGCGCGGCCGCGTCGGCCACCGCGGGCCCGTCCGGTGCGGACCTCCTCGCCGGCGTACGCGCCCGCGTGGCCGACGACCTCGACACCCCCGGCGCCCTGGCCCTGGTGGACGCCTGGGCGGACGCGACCCTGGCCGGCACCGGCGACGACCCGGACGCCCCGAGACTGATGGCACACACGGTCGACGCCCTGCTGGGCATCACGCTGCAGCCGACCGCCCTCTAGACCCGTTACATCGGGGGCCAGGGCACCGACGGCCAGTCGGTGCCCGGCTCCGGGAAGCAGGCGTTCTCCAGCAGCCGCCGCACCCGGCCGCGCACCCGGGCCACCTCGGCGCCCGTGAGGTGCTCGCGCAGCGCGTTGCCCAGCGGAGCCCGCAGGTCGCTGGAGAGCCGGCCCAGCACGTCGACCGCCTCGTCGGGGAGCACGCCACCCGTCCAGCCCCACAACACCGTGCGCAGCTTCGGCTCCACGTTGAAGGTCACGCCGTGGTCCACGCCGTACACGCGGTCGTCCGGGCCCACCAGGACGTGGCCGCCCTTGCGGTCCGCGTTGTTGATCACCACGTCGAGGACCGCCAGCCGGGCGAGCCGCGGGTCGTCGGCGTGGGCCAGCGAGTACGGGTTGCCGTCCTCGTCCTGGGCCGACGCGATCCGCTTCCAGCCGTTGGGGAGCTGCCGGGCCGGCACGAAGCCGACCAGCGGCTGGGCGCCCTCCGGCTCGTCGATCCAGAGCTGGCACATGCCGGGACCCAGGGGGCCTTCGGAACGCAGCAGCGTCGGCGGCACCAGGTCCCAGCAAGTCGCTCAGCTGAGTGGGCGGCGCATCGTGACGCGGG
>NZ_JBFAIU010000684.1:0-1373 GCF_040654855.1 Asanoa sp. NPDC050611 | reverse complement strand
GGCATCACCCGCGACGGCGAGCGGCTGCGGGTCGCCGCGCTGACCACGATGGAGGAGCTGGCCGCCGACCCGACCGTGCGGGCCCGGCTGCCGTTCGTCCGCGAGGCCCTCCTGCTCGGCGCCTCCACCCAGCTGCGCAACATGGCCACCATCGGCGGCAACCTGCTGCAGCGCACCCGCTGCCGCTACTTCCGCGACCCGGACGTGCACGCCTGCAACAAGCGCGAGCCCGGCTCGGGCTGCGCGGCCGTCGCAGGCGTCGCCCGGATGCACGCGATCCTGGGCGCCGGCCCGTCGTGCATCGCACTGCACGCCTCGGACCTGTGCGTGCCGCTGGTCGCGATGGACGCCGAGGTCGACCTGCTCAGCGCCGACGGCACGCGGCGGGTGCCGCTGACCGAGTTCTACCGCACGCCCGGCGACCGGCCCGACGTGGAGACCGTCCTGCGCCACGGCGAGCTGCTCACCCACGTCGAGGTGCCGCTCCTGCCGGCCGGCACGCGGTGCGGCTACATCAAGGTGCGCGACCGCCAGTCGTACGAGTTCGCGACCACCTCCGCCGCGGCGGCCATCGAGGTCGACGACGGCACGGTCACGATGGCCCGGATCGGGCTCGGCGGCGTCGGCACCGTGCCTTGGCGCGCCTGGGAGGCGGAGCGGGTGCTGGTCGGCTCGCCGGCGAACGAGCGGACCTACCGGGCCGCCGCGGAGGCCGCCATCCGCGACCCGTTCACGGTGCCCGGCACCGCGTTCAAGGTCGAGCTGGCGAAGCGGACGATCGTGCGGATCCTGCGGACGGTGACGCGATGACGGCGACGCTCGCCAAGGAGAACGTGATCGGCGCGCCCATCGACCGGATCGACGGGCGGCGGAAGGTGGCGGGTGCGGCGCCGTACCCCTCGGACTTCGACCTTCCCGGTCAGGTGTACGCCGCGCTGGTCTCGTCGACGGTCGCGGCCGGACGGATCACGCGCATCGACCGGACCGCGGCCGAGGCCGCGCCGGGCGTGCTCACGGTGCTCACCTACGACAACGCGCCGACATTGGCCGATCCGCCGACGAACGCGCTCGGCTCGACCATGCGACGGCCGCTGCGCGACGACCGGATCCTGCACCACGGGCAGCACATCGGCATCGTGGTGGCCACCACCCGCGCGCAGGCGTTGGCCGCCGCGGAGCTCGTCGAGGTCGACTATGCCGAAGAGGAGCCGGTGCTCGACATCGACGACCCGCGGGCGGCGGTCGAGCACGACCCCTTCGGCATGGAGACCGACATCGGCGACGTGCCGGCCGCGCCGTGCGGGGCCGGCGTGTGCGTGGAGCGGACGTAGACGAGCGGGGGCGTGGCCAACAGCCCGGTGGGCCTGTGACGG
>NZ_JBFAIU010000683.1:0-1406 GCF_040654855.1 Asanoa sp. NPDC050611 | reverse complement strand
ACAGGTAGCGCCGGACCGTGTCGAGCGCCTCGTCCTCGGTCTTGCAGAGGAAGTGGCCGACGCCGGACTCGCGCCGGGCCCACGCCGCGCTGGCCGCGGCCACCGACCCCGAGTCGGACCCGGCCCGCCACGCCTGGCACGCGGGCCAGGCCGTCGAGGACCCCGACGACGAGATCGCCGACCGGCTCGAGCGCTCGGCCGGCCAGGCGCAGGCGCGCGGCGGGCTGGCGGCCGCGGCCAGCTTCCTGCGCCGCGCCGCCGAGCTGACCGGCGATCCGGTGCGCCGCGCGCAACGCACCCTGTCGGCCGCCAAGTGCGCCCTCGAGGGCGGCAACCCGGACAGCGCGCTCGCCCTGGTCGCGATGGCCGAGGCCGGCGCGCTCACCGACGCCCACCGGGCCAGCGCGCACCTCATCCGGGCCCGCGTGGCGTTCACCGTCAACCGCGACGCGACGGCGTCCCCACTGCTGCGTGCCGCCGCGGCCGAGATCGAGCCGTTCTCGCCGGAGCTGGCCCGCACCACCTACCTGGACGCGATGTCGGCGGCCATGTTCGCCGGTTCGCTGGCGCCGGACCAGCTCCCGGAAGCGGCCCGGGCGGCCCGCGCCGCACCGCCGGCCCCCGTCCCGCCGCGCGCCGCGGACCTGCTGCTGGACGGCCTCGCCGTGCGCTTCACGGAGGGGTACGCGGCCGGCCTGCCCCTGCTGCGGCAGGCGGTGCGGGCGTTCGGCGGGCCCGGCGGCGCCGACGTCGAGACCATCCGCTGGCTCTGGCTGGCCTGCACGGCCGCCACCCACATCTGGGACTACGACTCGTGGCTGCGGCTGGCGGACCAGTTCGTCCGGCTCGCGAGACAGAGCGGCGCACTGGTCACCCTGCCGGTCGCGCTCAACTCCCGGATCGCCGCGCACGTCGTCGGCGGCGACCTGACCGCCGCCGCCTCGCTCGGCCATGAGCTGCACGCCGCCACCGAGGCGACCACCGTGCGCCCGTTCACCCCGCTCGGCCAGCTGCTGCTGTCGGCGTGGCGGGGCGACACCGCCGAGACGACGGCGCTCGCGGAGTCGACCGTGACCGAGGCGGCCCGCCGGGGCGAGGGAGCGGGACTGGTCGCGCCGGCCCTGAGCCTCGCGATCCTCCACAACGGCCGCGGCGAGCACCTCGAGGCGCTCGCCGCCGCCGAACGCGGCGACAAGGATCCGCCGGCGCTGGGCTTCCCGCCGTGGTGCGTCCTCGTCGAGCTGGTCGAGGCCGCGGTCCGGGTGGGCCAGCCGGCCCGCGCGGCCGAGGCGCTGCGCCGGCTCACCGACGCGACCTCGGCCGCCGGCACCGACTGGGCGCGCGGCATCGAGGCCCGCACCCGGGCGCTGGCCACGCCGGGCCCGGTGGCCGAGCACGTCTTCCGG
>NZ_JBFAIU010000682.1:0-1406 GCF_040654855.1 Asanoa sp. NPDC050611 | reverse complement strand
GTCCAGCGGCGGTTGTCCTCGCTCAGCGAGCGGTTGAGCAGGCCGAGGATGACGGCGTACTCCTCGCTGTCGGCCGTCACCGTCGCCGCGGGCTTCGGCGGCGGGGTGATGCCCTGCCAGAACCCGCGGCACGCGGTGACCGACCAGATCCGGGCGACGCCCGCGCCGCCCAGCGAACGCTTCGACCTGCTGAGCGCGTTCACCTGGTACACGGCACCGGCCGGCTACCGGCTGCCGGCGCCCATCGGCTGGCGCGTCTACACCGAGCAGGGCGGCACCACGTGCCTGTACGACAGCAACATGGACCGCCTGATGAGCGTCGAGGAGCTGCCCGCCGCGGTGCCGGACCCGGTCGCACACTGGACCCGCACGGCGGAGGAGCAGCAGCGCGACGGCACGCTGGTCGGCTACGCCGAGGCCACGGTCACCCGCAGCCAGCTCTTCGACGGCGGCGCCGAGTGGGAGTACGAGTTCACCCCCGTCAACGCCGAGCCGCAGCGGGCGATCCGGGTCCTCTACAACGTCGCCGGCCGGGCGTACGTGATCACCTGGACCTGCCCGAAGCTCGACTGGAACACCGCCTGGCTGCCGACCATCAAGCTGGGCTTCCGCCCACCGGCCCCGGCGGACTGATGCTCTTCGAACAGCGGCTGCGCGACGGCATCGCCGACGGCACGATCACCGCGGCGGTGCGCCGGTGGCGCCGCCCGCAGGTGGTTGCGGGCGGCCACTACCGCACGGGCCAGGGCATGGTGGAGATGCTCGCGGTCGAGCCGGTGAGCCGGTCGGCGCTGCGGGCCGCCGACGCCCGGGCGGCCGGCTTCCCGACGCTGGCGGCGCTGCTGGCCGACGTGCCGGCCGGCGAGGGCCAGCTCTACCTGCTGCGGTTCCGGCGCCTCGACACGCCCGACCCGCGGTCGGTGCTGGCCGCCGACGCCGACCTCGACGACGCCGCGCGGGCGGCCATCGACGCCCGGCTGGCCCGCCTCGACAAGGCCAGCCCGCACGGCCCCTGGACGGCCACCACGCTGGGGATGATCCGGGACCGGCCGGGGGTGCGGGCGCCCGACCTGGCGGCCTCGGTCGGGCGGGACACGCCCTCGTTCAAGATCGACGTGCGGAAGCTCAAGGCGCTCGGCCTGACCGAGAGCCTGCCCGTTGGCTACCGATTGTCGGCTCGTGGCCGGAGCTATCTCAAAACGGACTAAGTTGACAAGGGTGGCGGGCGGAAATCCCATCAGAACGCCCGACGACCGGCTCCGGGTCTTCATCAGCTCCACCCTCGACGAGCGGCACGGGCTCGCGCTGTCGGACCACGGGCGCGTCGCCGGTGCCGCGCGGATCGTCGCCGCGGACCGGGTTGCCGAGACCGTGGAGCCAGTCCGCCGTCAGCTCCGCGGCCGGGT
>NZ_JBFAIU010000681.1:0-1415 GCF_040654855.1 Asanoa sp. NPDC050611 | reverse complement strand
CTGGCCACCTACGGGCGTTATCGAGAGCTGATCGCTCCGGAGGCGGCGCGCTTCGGCGCCGAGCTGCCGCCGGCGCCCGACGACGGCGACGACGACTGGCGGGCGAAGATTGACGTGCTCCGCGAGCGGCCCGTTCCGCTGGTCAGCTTCACCTTCGGCCTGCCACCGGCCCCTGACGTGACCCTGCTGCGCCGCACGGGCGCACTGCTCGCGCAGACCGTGACCTCGGTGGACGAAGCGCGGGCGGCCGCCTCGGCCGGGATGGACGTGCTGGTCGTGCAGGCCGCCGCGGCCGGTGGACACTCGGGCACGTTCACGCCGGACCGGCCGTCGCCGGAGCTGCCGCTCGCGGATCTCGTCGGGGCGATCCGGTCCGTGGTTGTGGACCTGCCAGTAGTGGCGGCCGGCGGGATCGGCTCACCACGTTCTCGAGCAATGCGGCCGCGTCCCGCTCGGCGAGCACGCCCAGCTCCACCGCGGCCACCCCGTCGAGGCCGGCCAGCGTCCAGCGCGAGGTGACCAGGGTCCGGCAGCCGTCCGGCAGCAACGGCCGCACCTGCGCTTCCCCGGCCGCGTTGTCGAGCACCAGCAACGGCCGGCGTTCGGCCAGCGTCGACCGATAGAGGCCGGCCCGGGCGTCGCGGTCGCTCGGCACCGCCCGGCCCGGCAGGCCGAGAGACCGCAGGATCGAGCCCATCACCTGGTACGCGTCCGGCGGCGCCGGGTCGGTGCCGTGCAGGTCGGCGAAGACCACCTCGGTGTCGAGCCGGTGGGCCAGCCGCACGGCGAGCGTGGTCTTGCCGACGCCGCCCATGCCGGAGACGCACACGGTCACGGGCCCGCCGGAGAGCAGGGCGGAGATCCGGTCCAGCTCGTCGGCCCGTCCGGTGAAATCGCTGATGTCGGGCGGCAACTGGCGGACCCGCGCCGCCGGCCGGCTCGGCCTCGCACCGAACCACGACCGGACCAGCGCCACGCCCGCGTCGGTGTCGCCACGCAACAGGTGTCCTTCGAGAGCGCGCAGCTCCGCACCGGGGTCGAGGCCGAGCTCGTCGGCGAGCACCCGATGCGCGCGGCGGTAGGCGGCGAGCGCCTCGGCCTGCCGGCCCTCCAGGGCGAGGCCGAGCGCGTGCAGCAACCAGAACCGCTCCCGGAGCGGGTCGGCCAGCACCAGGTCGGCGGTGCGTGCGCTGGTCGGGCGGCCGGCGAGCAGGTCGACGGCCAGATGCCGCTGCACCGCCTCGGTGCGTTCGGCGTCGAGCAGGGCGCCCGCGGACCGGATCCGCTCGCCGACCGCGTCCTGGCAGGCGCGTCCCCGCCAGAGCCGCAGGGCGTCGCCGTACGCGGAAGACCTTCGACGACATCCGGGTGCTGCACGACGTCACGCTTGCCGTGCGGCCGGGGGAGATCCTCGG
>NZ_JBFAIU010000680.1:0-1418 GCF_040654855.1 Asanoa sp. NPDC050611 | reverse complement strand
CTCGGGGAACACGAGTTCTGCGACGAGCACGATTCGCTCGCGCTCGACGTGCGCAGCGTGCCTGTCAGCACGCGAGATTCGCACCAGATCGCGCAGGTCGTTCCCGCCAGCAGCGCCTCCTCGGCGTGCGCTGCCGCGGCGCCGACGGCCGCACCCGGGTCGCGGCCGCGCGTGCCGCGACCCAGCAGGCCCTCGTAGGCGTCGGAGACGTCCTCGGCCAGCGTCGGGTCGGTGACGTGCAGCAGGGTGATCGCGGCGGACGCGGGCGCCACCTCGGCGGCGGCGTCGACGCACGCCTGCCAGGTGCCCTCGGCCAGCCAGACCACCACGTTCATATCACTGTGGATAGTTTCAGAGCCGCCCATAGCGCCACAACCGCCGCGAGCAGACACGCCGGCACCGAGACGGCGCCCAGGCGCAGGAACACCGAGCTCGCCGGCGGCTCGTCGCGGGCGTGCAGGATCCGGCGCCAGAGCAGCGTGGCCAGCGAGCCGACGTAGGTGAGGTTGGGTCCGACGTTGACGCCGATCAGCGCGGCCAGCACGAGCCCGGGCGTGTGCGCGACCACCGGCACCAGCACCAGCGTGGCGGGCACGTTGTTGACCAGGTTGGCCAGCAGCGCGGCGAGCCCGGCCACGGCGAGCAGGCCGAGCAGGTCGGCGCTGCCTGGAGTCAGGGCCGCGATCAGGTCGTCCAGGCCGTTGCGGCGCAGCGCCAGCACCACCACGCCCAGCCCGAAGACGAAGAAGCAGAACAGCGGGTTCGTGGACAGGGCGATCCCGAGCGCGGTGCGGCGGCGATCGCTAGCGCGTACCACCAGCGGAACGGCGAGCACGACGGCGCCGGCGGCGGCGATCCAGGCCGGCGCCACCCCCATCGGCTCGGCGGCGGCGAAGCCCGCCAGCGTGAGCGCCAGCACGACCAGCGCGAACCGGGGGGCGGGGGAGGGCGCGACGGGGGAAGGCCGGGCCGGCGTCGCCAGGTCGCCGGCGAAGAACCAGCGGAACACCGCGTACTCGACGGCCAGCACCGCGAGCCACGGCAGCGCCATCATGCCGGCGAAGCCGAGGAACGTGAACCCGGTGGCGCCGAAGGCGAGCAGGTTCGTCAGGTTGGCCACGGGCAGCAGCAGCGAGCCCGAGTTGGCGAGATGGGTGCACGCGTAGACCTGCGGCCGGGCTCGCACGCCGGCGGCCGCCGCGGTCGCGAACACGACCGGCGTGAGCAGCACCACGGTCGCGTCCAGGCTGAGCACCGCGGTGACGGCCGCCGCGATGCCGAACACCACGGTGAGCAGTCGCTTCGGGCTGCCCCGGGCGGCCCGGGCGGCGAGCCCGCCCGCGTACCCGAAGACGCCCCACGCGTCGGCCAGGTGGGCGAGGGCCAGGATCGCCGCGAGGAAGCCGACCGTCGGGGCG
>NZ_JBFAIU010000679.1:0-1419 GCF_040654855.1 Asanoa sp. NPDC050611 | reverse complement strand
GGTCTTCCTTAGGTTGCTGCGGAAAAACGGTTTCCGTGCCGTCGGCACCCTGCCGGGCCAACTCGACGACGCGGACTTCGCGGCGACGATCGCCAGCGTCGCACTGGCGGGCGACAAGCCGGTGGTGGTGACGTCCCTTGTGGAGCGGGTGCCGCCGGGCATCCCCGCCTACCCGTCGGTGGAGGAGGCGGCGCGGGCGTTGGGCCGGGTCGCCGCGTACGCCGACTGGCGCCGCCAACCGCCCGGCACGGTGCCGGTCCTGTCCAACGTGGACCTGGAGGCGGCGGCCGAGGCTTCCGCGCACGACGACCGGGAGGGGCTGCTGGCCGCGTACGGCATCCCGCTCGTCCCCGACGCCCTGGTCGACTCGGCACCGGACGCGGTGGCGGCGGCGACGACGCTGGGCCTGCCGGTGGCGCTGAAGGCCGCGGGCCTGTCGCTGCGCCACCGCATCGACCTGGGCGCGGTCCGCCTGGACCTGCGCGTCCCGGAGGCGGTGCGGATCGCGTACCGGGAACTGGCGGAGGCCTTCGGCCCCCAGGTCCTGGTGCAGCCGATGGTCCCGGCGGGCGTGCCGTGCGTGGTCGAGATGATGGAGGACCCGGCCTTCGGCCCGGTGGTGGGCTTCGGCCTGGGCGGCGTAGCGACGGAGCTCCTGGGCGACCGCGCGTGGCGAGCGGCCCCCCTGAGCGACCGCGCGGCGGCGGCCCTGGTCGACGAGCCCCGCGCGGCCCCGCTGCTACACGGCTACCGCGGCGCGTCCCCGGTGGATCGCGCGGCGCTGGAAGACCTGCTGCTGCGGGTGGGCCGGCTGGCCGACGAACAACCGCGGGTCAGGTCGCTGTCGCTGCACCCGGTCCTGGCCCGCCCGGACGGAGTGTCGGTGCTGCACGCCACGATGACCTTCGGCGACCCGGGCACCCGCCCGGACACCGGCCCGCGCCACATCTGAGCTTGTGTGTCAGCCGAGGCAGGCGCACGTCTGGAGGTAGCTCAACAAGATCCCGGTGACGCCCGCGGCGACGACCCCGGCGCCGCCGAGGCGACCGGCGAGCTTCTTGCCACGCACCTCGCGGAGGTGAGCGAACAACCCGTGGCGGCGAAGAGCAGGACGCCAGCCGCGACCGAGACGGTGACGTAGGGCGCGGCCCGATAGCCCCACCAGCCGAGCAGCAGGATGCCACAGGCGGCTAGTGCGACAAGGATCTCCGCGATCAGGTCTCGGGCCAGCTCGAAGCCGGCGTAGACCGCGTCCATGACCTTTTGCAGGCCGCGCAACATCGAATGAGTTTCTTGCTCGGGTCCGCCGCGGGCAAGACCGTCGGTCCGCCCGGCTTTGCTCTGCTTCCATCCACGCACCACCCCGCCTGACCTGCGGTGCGTATCTGGTTGAGCCACCAGGGCGTCGTGGTCAGCCAC
>NZ_JBFAIU010000678.1:0-1448 GCF_040654855.1 Asanoa sp. NPDC050611 | reverse complement strand
GGCTTCGCGCTCGAGGCCGGCAACGCCGACCAGGTGGACCTGCTGTGCCGGCGGCTCGACGGGCTCCCGCTCGCGCTGGAGCTGGCGGCCACCCGGGTCCGCGCGCTCGGCCTGGACCGTCTCGTCGCGGGCCTCGACGACCGGTTCCGCCTCCTGGCCGCCGGGCAGCGCGGCGTGCCGGCGCGGCAGCAGACGCTGCTGGCGACCGTCGACTGGAGCTGGCGGCTGCTCACGGCGCCGGAGCGGATCGTGCTGCGCCGCCTCGCGGTGCACGCCGACGGCTGCACGATGGAGGCGGCCGAGGCGGTCTGCGCCGCCGGTGACGTCGCCCGTCCCGACGTGCCGGAGACCGTGGCGCGACTCGTCGACCGCTCGCTGGTGGTGCGCACCGACCGCGGCCGCTACCGGCTGCTGGAGTCCGTGTCGGCCTTCTGCGTCGCGCGGCTGCGCGAGGCGGGCGACCTCGCCGCGACGACGGCACGACATCGCGACCACTACACCACGCTGGCCGAGCGGGCGCACCGCGAGCTGCACGGCCCCGAGCAGGCGCGCTGGCTGCGGGTCCTGGACGCCGAGTCGGCCAACCTGCGCGCCGCCCTCGCCCCGCGGGAGGACCCGACCGCGGCGATACGCCTGGTCCGCGCGCTCGCCTGGTACTGGTTCCTGCGCGGCCGGCTCGGCGAGGGCAGCCGCGCGCTGCGGTCCGCGCTCGACGCGGCACCCGACCCCGACGCGGCCGCCTGGCTCACCGGGTTCTCGTTCCTGCTCGGCGACGTCGCGGAGTGGCCGGCCCGGCACGCCGCCGCCGTCGACGCGCTGGGCGACCAGGCGCACGCCCGCTGGTTCCTGGCCTACGCCGAGATCGACCTCGGCGACGTCGAGGCGACCGGAAAGCTGCTCGACGACCTCCTGGGCACGTTCCGCGACGACCGCTGGGGCACGGCGGCGACGCTGAGCCTGACCGCGAAGCTCGCCTACATCCGCGGCGACGCCGCCGGCCTGGCCCGCGACGGCGAGCGCAGCGCCGCGCTGTTCCGCGCGCTTGGTGACCGGTGGGGCCTGCTGCAGGCCACGGAATGGCTCGGTGCGCACGCGGCCATGACCGGCGACCACGAGACCGCCGTCCGGTTGCACACCGAGGGCCTCGCGGTCGCCCGCGAGCTGGGTCTCTGGGCCGACGTCTCCGGGCGGCTCGGCTGGCTGGGCTGGATCGCGATGGAACGTGGCGACCACGGGACCGCCCGCGCACAGTGCGCCGAGGCGCTGACCCTGGCCGACGAGCAGGGCGCCCCGCTGCTCGCCGCGTTCGCCACGATGGGCCTCGCGTTCGCGGCCCGCCGCGCGGGCGACCTCGACGCCGCCACCACGCACCTGCAACGGCTGCTCGACGCGGCGGAGCGCACGGAGGCCGACGGCGGCCAGCCCCACCCGTTCCGCGCACCCCCGGG
>NZ_JBFAIU010000677.1:0-1464 GCF_040654855.1 Asanoa sp. NPDC050611 | reverse complement strand
GGCCGGCAACATGTTCGCGCCGGGCACCGCCAACACCCGGCCGGAGATCTACGCGATGGGCTTCCGGAACCCGTTCCGGATGAGCGTCGACAAGCTCGGCGACACGTTCGAGACGGTCCCGCTCACCGGGGACTTCGTCTTCACCCCGGGCGCGACCAACGCCAACGGCATCGCGCGGACACCGGACGGCCGGAACCTGCTGGTCGTCCAGTCCAACACCGCGACACTGTTCAACGTGGACCCGGACACCGGCGAGGCCACCACGGTGGACCTGGGCGGCGTCCCGATGACCAACGGGGACGGCCTCTGGCTCGAGGGGCGGCGACTCTACGTCGTGCAGAACCTCATCGAGCAGATCTCCGTCGTCGAGCTCAACCGGTCCGGCACGCGGGGCACCGTGGTCGGGACGATCACCAGCGACGCGTTCGACGTGCCGACCACGGTCGCGCGCTACGGCAAGCGGCTCTACCTGCCGAATGCCAAGTTCACGACGCCACCCACCCCCGATACGCCGTACGAGGCGGTCGCGGTCAAGGGCTGACGTCGACGGTCACCAACCGCTGGGTGGCGCGGGACAGGGCGACGTACAGCGTGCGTACGCCCGCCGCGCCACCCGCGCGGATCTCACCCGGCGCGACCAGCACGACGCCGTCGTACTCCATGCCCTTGGCCTGCAGGCTCGTCACCACCTGCAGGCGCGCGTCACCGACGGCGGCCAGCCATTCGCCGACCTCGCCCACCCGGTCCACCGGCGTGATCACACCGACCGTGCCCTCGACCTGGCCCAGCATCTCGTCCACCGTGGAGCGGACCGTCGCGGCCACCGCCGGCAGCGGCACCGACAGCGCCACCGGCGGCACACCCGTCGACCGCACGGCGGTCGGCAGCGGCAGGTCCGGCGCAATCGTGCGGATCTCCGCCGCGGCGACCTCGAAGATCTCCGCCGAGTTCCGGTAGTTGGTGGTCAGCGTGTACGCGTGCCGCGCCCGCGAACCCAGCGCCCGGTCCCGGGACCGTTCGAGCTCGCTCGGGTCACCCGTCCAGGCGGTCTGCGCCGGGTCGCCGACGATGGTCCACGACGCGAGCCGTCCGCGCCGGCCCAGCATCCGCCACTGCATCGGCGAGACGTCCTGCGACTCGTCGACCACCACGTGCGCGTACTCGCGGTAGTCGTCCGGCCGGGCGGTGGCCGCCGCCCGGGCCGCCCGGGCCCGATCCGCCGCGGTGCTCAGCTCGTAGACGCCCTGCGCCACCTGGAACTGGTTGCGTTGCTGGCGCGCCGCCCGCAGCGGCTGGCCGAGCAGCGCGTCGAGCTCGTCGAGCAGCGCCACGTCGGCGATCGTCGGGTCCTCCGCGTCGAACGTGCCCTCGAGCAGGTCCACCTCGGCCGTCGACAGCAGGCCCGCCGTCGCCACCGGGGCCACCACGGTAGCCACCGCCACCGCCGCCGCCACCGGGACCGCC
>NZ_JBFAIU010000676.1:0-1478 GCF_040654855.1 Asanoa sp. NPDC050611 | reverse complement strand
TTGTTTTATTTCAATATGCCCACAACCCCCCCCAACACCAAAGCATGAGAACACCCGGGGGGGGGGGGCGGCCCGCCCCCCCCCCGTCCGCATATCGGCTTCGCTCCTGGGTCAGGCGGCGGCCAAGGGCTTGGTCGTCGTCCGGTCCTCCGGCGCGTTCTGCACGACCAGTTCGTGCACCACCCGCTCGGTGGTCACCTCGTGGCCGACCAGGTCCGCGACCGCCAGGAGGCCCAGCAGGGCCGCGTTGGCGAAGACCAGCCAGGTCTGGGTCGCGCCCGTGAAGGTGAGCGCGGCGACCAGGGTCCAGAGGCCGGCCAGGGCCACCAGGCCGTGGCCGACCTTCACGGCCGGCTGGGTCGCCCTGATCGCCGTCAGGCCGGCGGCCGCCGTCACGGCGGCGCCGACGCCGAACGCCAACCAGCCGGCCGTACCCGATGTGTAGGTCATCGCGGCGACCAACAGGAAGACGCCACCGACCAGATAGAACATGTCCAACGCGAAGCGCGGCGAGAGTTTCATGACTGACCCCTCCTCGAGGTGCTGAAGGCGGGTCGTGGCGGGATTCCCCCGGGACGGCTCGTCGGGTTCCGCGACCATTCGCGGTGCCCGATTCGGAAAACCTCCGTGACCAGCGGTTTCATGCCAGCCGACGCTGTCTGGCTGCTCACATGCGCCGAGCGATCAGATAACCCTGCGGCGTCGACTCGTCCGCGTCGGGCGGGCGGCTGCCGCGGAACACGATCGCGAAGCCGGCGTCGGTCAGGTGCGCCTCCATCTCGGCCGCGGACAGCCAGTAGCCGTCGTACTCGACGCCCAGGCCCGCGCTGCGGCCGCCGCGGCGGAGCCGGCCGTCGCCGTCCTTGAAGCCGGTGGCCAGGTAGCCGCCCGGCTTGACCACCCGGGCCAGCTCGCCGAACGCGACGGGGCGATCGGCCGGAGCCAGGAAGATCAGCGAGTACCAGCAGACCACGCCGGCCAGCGACGCGTCCGCCAGCGGGAGCGCGCGCAGGTCGGCCTCCTCGAACGGGAAGTCCGGGTAGTCCCGCCGCGCGACCTTCACCATTCCCGGCGACAGGTCGAACCCGCGCGGGGACACGCCGCGGGCGGCGAGGACCGGCGCCAGGTGGCCCGTGCCGGAACCGATGTCGCCGACCTCCCGGCCCACTCCGGCGGCGAGCGTCAGATCGCAGAACAGGCCGAGCATGGCGCGGTCGACCGGCATGCGGTCCATGGCTCCGGCCATCCGCTCGACGTAGAACTCCGCGAGCACGTCGTGCGCGGACCTCAGCTCTTCAGTTTTGGCATCCACCCGAGCAACCTAGTCACCGCTGGGCGGGCGCCGGGCGTTCGCGAAGTACGGGCAGGCCGATCGGCGTTTCGTCCGGCAGGGCGGCGCGGGCCCGGGCGGCCAGCGGGCCCGGGTGACCGCCTGTGTCTGCAGCGTCAGGATCGACCTGCCGGTCACCCCGAGGTCC
>NZ_JBFAIU010000675.1:0-1489 GCF_040654855.1 Asanoa sp. NPDC050611 | reverse complement strand
GAGGAACGCGGCCAAAATCAGGAAGCCGATGTCGCGCGCGATCTCGGGCGCGTAGTAGGCCCGCAGAGCAGCACCACGGAGTCGGCTCCGGCGGCGACGGCGCGGATCGCCGGCCCGGTGACCAGCACGTCGCCCGCCGAGTCGGCCCGCACCACGAGCACGCGCCGGGCGGTCCGCGGCCTGGCCGGCGCGAGCCGGCGCTCCCGGTCGAGCAGGTGGGTCACCGCCTCGCCGAGGTGCGCGGCGACGACCGGCGCCGCGGCCACCTCCGCCGGCCGGGTGACGGGGGTCGGCACCAGCACCGCCGCGGCGCCGGCGGCTTCGGCCGCGGTCACGTCCGAGCCGATGTCGCCGACCACGGCGCACCGGGTCGGCACCGTGCCGAGCGCGGCCGCGGCGGCCCGGACCAGCCCGGGGGCCGGCTTGCGGCACGCGCAACCGGCGCCCGCGTCATGTGGACAGACCTGCCACGTGTCGAACGGACCGAGCAGTTCGGACACCCGCGCGTTGACCCGGTCGAGGTCGTCGGCGGTGAACAGGCCACGGGCCAGGCCCGACTGGTTGCTGACCACACCGACCCGCAGGCCCGCCGCACGCACCCGGTCGAGCGCCGCCCGGGCGCCCGGCATCGGCCGCACCTTGTCGGGCGAGCCGTTGTAGGGCACGTCCTCGACCAGCGTGCCGTCGCGGTCGAAAAGGACCGCGTCAAACAGCCGCTGACCTGGGCTGATCGGAGTCGGTGGCGTCACCGGGAGCGGGTGCCCGGGCAGCAGAGAAGTAAACATCAACCACTTCTGCCCCACCGGCCGCGCGCACCCAGCCGCGCAGCCAGTGTCCGATCGCGACGGGCGGGATGACGACGCTCGTCACGGCCATCGTCAGGATCTCCGCCGGCGTACGCGGCCCCGCGGCGATACGCCGACCTGCGAACTCGGCCGTTCCGAGCGCCCAGGCCGCGGCGCCGGCGACGGCTGCGGCGCGCAGCGGCGCACTCCGGCGGCGCAGCCGCGCGCCCGCCGCCGCGGTGAGCGACATGACCAGTGCCCCGGTGATGACGGCGTGCTGTCGCCGGCGACCCGCCGGGATCTCCAGCAGCGAACGCCAGCGCGGTCCGTAACGGCGTCGCAGCAGCGCGTCGTCGGCGTTGCCGGCCTGCACCCGCACGCTCGCCCAGCGGCCCGCCGGGCGCACCGGATGGGTCACGCCACGGTCGCCGCGGCGCAGCTCCCAGCCGGCGGCACGGACCCGGTGCGCCAGGTCGGCGTCCTCCCGGTAGGCCCGCGGGAACCGCTCGTCGAAGCCGCCGACCTCGGCCAGCGCGGCCCGCCGGTAGGCCATGTCGGCGGTGATCCACGGCGCGGACGCCAGGCCCGCGGTGTTGCGCTCCCAGTCTGTCGGGCGGCGGCCGGCCGGCAGTGGCACGCGTACGCGGCCCTGCACGCCGCCCACCTCCGGCGGGACCGTCAGGTCCGACCGCAGGCACCGCCAC
>NZ_JBFAIU010000674.1:0-1495 GCF_040654855.1 Asanoa sp. NPDC050611 | reverse complement strand
GTGAATGATCTGCTTGGCCACGGGCCGCTGTCCTTTCGCGTGGTCCCTCCCACAAACAAGAGCACAATAGCTCGTTCGCCGCGCGATCGGTCAATGCCGCGGAAGCCGCCGGGGAACGGTGACCACGTTGTCCCGGATCCTCACGCCGGACCAGCGGGCCCGGGTGTTCGTCAGCTCCACACTGGACGAGCTCGCCGCGGAGCGCGCGGCCGTCCGGGATGCCATCGCGAACCTGCGGCTCGTGCCCGTGATGTTCGAACACGGCGCCCGGCCCCACCCGCCACGCGCGGTGTACCGGGCCTACCTGGAGCAGAGCCAGATCTTCGTCGGCGTGTACGGCGAAAGCTACGGCTGGATCGCACCCGACGAACAGATCTCGGGCCTGGCGGACGAGCTCGCGCTGGCCGCGCCGCTCCCCCGGCTGATCTACGTCAAGGAGCCCGCACCGGGCCGGGACCCGCGGCTGGCGCGCATGCTGGCCGGGGTCCGGCCGGCCGGGACCGCGTTCCGGACCGTCGACGAGTTGCACGACCGCGTCCAGCAGGACCTGGCCGCGCTGCTCTCCGAGCGGTTCACCCGCTCGCCGGAGGCGCCGCCGACGGCAGTGGCGGGTGGCCGGCTCCCCGCCTTCCGGACCGCGCTGATTGGCCGCGACGGCGACCTCGCGGCGCTGGCCGGCCTGCTGACCGATCCGGACGTGCGGCTGGTCACGCTGACCGGGACCGGTGGCATCGGCAAGACCCGGCTGGCGGTGGCCGCCGCCGAGCGGCTCGCAAACCAGTTCCCGGACGGCACGCCGTTCGTCGACCTCTCCGCGGTCACGTCCGGCGAGCTGCTGCCGGAGACGTTGGCCCGCGGTCTCGGCGCCCGCCCCGGCGCCGGCGTGGCCCGCACCGATGTGGCGTCCTGGCTGCGCACCAAGCACCTGCTGCTCGTCGTCGACAACTTCGAGCACCTCACCGACGCCGCGCCCGTGATCGGCGAGATCCTGCGCGCCGCGCCCGGCGTCACGGCCCTGGTCACCAGCCGGGCACCGCTGCACCTGGCCGCCGAACGGCTCTACGAGGTGCCGCCGCTGTCCGTACCGCCGGAGTCCACCGATCCCGCCGCCCTCGCCGCCGGGTCGGCCGCGGTGCGGCTGTTCGCCGACGCGGCGCGAACGGCGGTGCCCGACTTCGCGCTGACGGCGGCGAACGCCGGCGCGGTCGCCGAGATCGTCCGCCGGTTGGACGGGCTGCCCCTGGCCATCGTGCTGGCCGCCGCCAAGGTCCGGGTGCTCTCCCCCGCCGCGATCGTCAGCCACCTGACCGACCGGCTCGCGCTGCTCACCGGCGGCCCTCGCGACCTGCCCGACCGCCAGCGCACCCTGCGCGACACCATCGCCTGGAGCTACCGCCTGCTCGGGCCCGCGGAGCAGGCGCTGTTCGACCGGCTCGGCGTCTTCGCCGGCGGCTTCGACCTCGAACGCCATCGTCACCATGCCGCCACGGGCCAC
>NZ_JBFAIU010000673.1:0-1512 GCF_040654855.1 Asanoa sp. NPDC050611 | reverse complement strand
GCGGCGGTGGTGACGCCCGGAGCGCCCTTACCGGAGACCAGCGCGATGATCGCCACTCGTCACGCACCGGGGGTGAGCACGACGGCGATCCGGTCCTTCAGCACGGCCCGGAGCAGGTCGTCCTTGGTGGGGAAGTGCCGGAACACCGTGCCGATGGCGACGCCGGCGCGGGAGGCGACGTCCTCGGTGGAGGCGGCGGCGCCCCGCTCGGCGAACACCGCCTCGGCGGCGGCCAGGATGCGCGCCCGGTTACGCGCGGCGTCGGCCCGCACAACCACCGACAATAGACGGCCCGAACGGCTGAACCAGGAAGGATCGGCGGCCCGTAGGTTGGCGAGCCATGACCATGATCACGGCCGATGCGCCGCCCGCACGGCCGTCACGCCCCGCCACGGTGACCGTCGCGTTCTGGCTCCAGCTCGGGGCCGCGGCGCTGTTGCTGTGCCTGCTCGGCCTGACCGTCGCGTACGCGGTCTACTACGACCAGCAGATCACCCGCGCCGTCGAGCTGGTTCCGACCGCCGACCCCTCCGACGTGCGCATCGAGCGGACCAGCAACGTGGTCATGGCCGCGGTCGCCGGCAGCCTGTTCCTGGTGGGCGCGATCCTGTTCGCGGCCACGGTCCGGCCGCTGCGGCGGGGCAGCAACGTCGCGCGGATCCTGGTCTTCGTCGCGGGCGGCGGCCACCTGCTGGCGTGCCTCCTGCCATGCTTCGGCGGCTTCCTGACGATCCCGTTCTTCCTCATCGCCGACGCCCCCGAGTACGCCGACCCGGCGGCCCTCCCGCCGGACGAGCTGCCGTGGGAGGCGAACCAGTTCCTGGACACCCTCTGGTCACGGGTGGCCCACGTCGAGGAGGCCTTCTACGGCGTCATGTTCCTCGGCGTCGCGCTCGAGGTGCTGCTCGTCGTCACGATCCTCATCCTGGTCGCCGTGCCGCCGGCCAACCGCTACTTCGTGCCGCGCCCGCCCACGCCGCCCTGGCCGGGCGGCGGCTACCCACCGCCGGTCTGGCCCGGTGCCGGCTACCCGCCGCCGTGGGCGACACCGATGCCGACACTGCCCTACGTGGTCTGCCCGGACCCGTCGGCACACGCCACGCCGCCACCGAGCGCCGAGTCGCAACCCACCGCGTCGCCCGCCTGGCCGGGTGCCAGCTACCAGCCACCGGTCTGGCCGGGTGCCGGCTACCAGCCGCCCACTTGGCCGGGTGCCGGCTACCCGTCGCGGTGGGCGGCGCCGCGGATCCCGACCCTGCCCTACATGCTCTGCCCGGACCCGTCGGCCCACGCCGCACCGCCGCCGCCCACCGACCCGCCGAAACCCCGCCCCGACGACCAGCCGACCCCCACGAGCCCATGACCACAACCGGCACGCTGCACCACGTCGAGCTCTGGGTGCCAGACCTCGACCGCGCCGTGAGCAGCTGGGGTTGGTTGCTGACGGCGCTGGGCTACACCGAGGTCGACCGAGACGCGGCCCTGGCTCGCCCAGTAGACGTCCTTCAGATC
>NZ_JBFAIU010000672.1:0-1525 GCF_040654855.1 Asanoa sp. NPDC050611 | reverse complement strand
CAACGGGCGCGCGTTCGTGCGGGGCCTGCTCGCCGGGGACGTCAACGACCCGGTCCGGCAGGTGGCCCCGCCGGCGCCGGGCCTGGTCGACCGGCGGGTGGAGATCACCGGCCCGCCGGAGCGGAAGATGACCGTCAACGCGCTCAACTCCGGTGCCCGCGTCTGGCTGGCCGACTTCGAGGACGCGCTCGCGCCGACGTGGGACAACCTGATGGGCGGCCAGGCCAACCTGATCGCGGCGCTGGACGGCGAGCTCGACTTCGTAGCGACCGGCAAGCATTACGCGGTCGGCCCGGACCCGGCGACCATCGTGGTCCGGCCGCGCGGCTGGCATCTCGCGGAGAAGCACATCGTGGTCGACGGCCGGCCGATCTCGGCGAGCCTGGTCGACTTCGGGCTCTACTTCTTCCACTGCGCGCAACGGCAGATCGACGCGGGCAAGGGCCCGTACTTCTACCTGCCGAAGCTGGAGAGCCACCGCGAGGCCCGGCTGTGGAACGACGTTTTCGTCTTCGCGCAGAACTACCTCGGCATCCCGCAGGGGACGATCCGGGCGACGGTGCTGATCGAGACGATCACGGCGGCGTTCGAGATGGACGAGATCCTCTGGGAGCTGCGCGAGCACGCCGCCGGGCTCAACGCCGGCCGCTGGGACTACATCTTCAGCATCATCAAGCAGTTCGGGAACCGGGCGGACTTCGTGCTGCCGGACCGGGCAGACGTGACGATGACGGTGCCGTTCCTGCGTTCGTACACCGAGCTGCTGGTGAAGACCTGCCACCGGCGTGGCGCACACGCGATCGGCGGCATGGCGGCGTTCATCCCGAGCCGCGACCCGGCGGTCAACGAGGTCGCGTTCGGCAAGGTCCGCGCCGACAAGGAGCGCGAGGCCGGCGACGGCTTCGACGGATCGTGGGTGGCGCACCCCGGCCTGGTCGACACGTGTGAGGCGGCCTTCACCGCCGTGCTCGGCAGCCGGCCGCACCAGCTCGAGCGACGCCGGGACGAGGTCGCGGTCAGCGCCGACGAGCTGCTCGCCGTCGACCTGACGCCGGGCGCGGTCACCGCCGCCGGACTGCGGTCCAATGTGGCCGTCGCGTTGCGGTACTTCGACAGCTGGCTGCGCGGCATCGGCGCCGCCGCCATCTTCGACCTGATGGAGGACGCGGCCACGGCGGAGATCGCGCGCTGCCAGGTCTGGCAGTGGGTCCACCACCGCACCCCGCTGGCCGAGGGCGGCGCGGTCACCGAGGACCTCGTGCGGTCCATCGTGGACGAGGAGGAGGCCGGGCTGCGGCCCGCGGCCGCGCGGATCTTCCTGGAGACCGCGCTCGCCGAGGAGCTGCCGGCGTTCTTCACACCTGAGGCGTACGCCCGATATCTGGTCTAGCCGGTGATCCCGGCGGCAGTGGCCCTGGCGGGGAACGGCACGGCAGCCCGCCCCCGCCCCCGCCCCCCCCCCCCGGGGCGCGGCGCCCCCCCCGCGCCCCCCCCCCCCCGCCCCCCACGCCGGTGCTCTGCCTCC
>NZ_JBFAIU010000671.1:0-1548 GCF_040654855.1 Asanoa sp. NPDC050611 | reverse complement strand
GGTCGGCTCGATGGCCGGCGAGAAGGCGAACGCGCGCAGCGGTTCGACGAACTCCTTGGCGACCTTCAGCAGGGGGCCGGCGAGCTCGTCGGTCAGCGGGGACGGCTGTCCGGTGGCGACGGCGATGTCCCAGGCGTGCACGGCGGCGTCGAGGGCGGCGGCGCCGGATCCGACCCAGGTCGGCAGCGGGCCCAGGGGGAGCGGCGTCGCGGCGGTCTCGACGTCCTTGCCCACCGTCGCCCAGGCCGCCGCCGCGGCGTTGAGGTGGGGGTTCAGGAACGCCACCGGGTCCTGCGTGAGCCGGCCGGACGGCGCGAACGGGTTCTCGGTCGGGCCACCCTCGCCGGTGATCGCGGCGGCGTAGCCGAGCTGGTCGCCGGCCGCGTGCTGCAGCACCTGGGTGGCGTTCCACTCGGTGCACGGGGTCGGCCGTCCCCAGTCGCCGGCGGCGACGCCCGCCACCGTCGCGCGCAGCACGCGGTGTGCCTCGTCCATCAGCTGCCAGCCGCTGACAACGACGTTGGCGTTCTCGGTGTTTCCGCTCATGACCGGCTCCTCTTCAAATCGGAACGGAGTGGCCCGTTCCGCATCTAGAACTCTAGCGGAATGGAGCGTTCCGTTCAAGTCCAATTGAGTACGGAGACGGATGTGGCTCCTGAGGGTTCCTGGCAGGTTCGTGCGCATGGATGGGAGTAAGGCTGCCGCACGTGGGGCCTCGTTCGGGTTGAGCCTGCTCGTGGCGCTGGGCTGGTACGCCACCGTCATCGCCGCGGTCGTCGTCGGCCAGTCGGGGATACCGGCCGCGCCGGACCGGGACTGCTCGGCGATGTTCAGCTGCCTCGCGCCGCAGGACGGGATCGTCCTGATCCTGATCGTCGCCGCGCCCGTCCTGGCGGTTCTCGCGCTCTGCACGGTGGTGGTCGCCGCCCTGCTGACGCGCGTGTCCCGCTCCCCGATCCTCGTCGGCACCCTGTCGACCGTCGGCGGCATCGCGGTCGTGGCCGTGGTCGGCACGGTCTGGCAGGGCGTCCGATGAGGCGCGTCGGCCTGGGCGCGCTGCTCCTCGCCTGGCTCTACACGGTGCCGTTCCTGCTCGTCGTGGGGTTGATCCGCCGCACGTCGAGTCCCTACCTGGCGACCCACGCGGACGCCCAGGCCTTCGGCGGCACCACCGACACGATCCTGACCACCGCGCTGGTCCTGAACCTGGCCCTCCCGGCGGCCGGCGTGCTGCTCGCGCTGCTCGCCCACGACGGCTACTGGACCAGGCACTTCGCGTGGGCGCTGGCGGCGATGATGCTGATCTACGTCGCGGTCGCGATCGTCGGAAGTGCGGCCACCGGACCGTTGATCGGCTGGACGCCGGAGGACCAGGAGCCGGCACCCAGCATCACCCGGTGCATCCCGATCAGCGGCGGCCGCGGCTGCCCCGGCGGCTGACCAAGTCCGCCGGCGCCGCGCCTGGAATAGTCGACCGATGGACCTCGGCCCGCTGCGCCGGCGCGACTTCGCTCTGCTCTTCACCGCCGGCCTGGTCTCGCTCAGGGG
>NZ_JBFAIU010000670.1:0-1552 GCF_040654855.1 Asanoa sp. NPDC050611 | reverse complement strand
GCGGCGTAGACGTGCTCGTCGAGGTCGAACGTCGTGAGCATGACCACCCGGGCCGGGTTGCCGCCGGCGACGATCCGCCGGGTCGCCTCGATGCCGTCCATGCCCTCCATCCGGACGTCCATCAGCACCACGTCCGGCCGCTTCGCCTCGGTCACGGCGACCGCCTCGAAGCCGTCGGCCGCCTCGCCCACCACCTCGAGGTCGTCGCGGGCGTCGATAATCATGACAAAGCCTTCGCGTACGGCGTGCTGGTCGTCGACCACGACCACCTTGATCGTCACGCCGCCGCCCGCTGCCGCAGCGGGAGCCTGGCCGACACCTGGAACCCGCCGGTCGCCAGCGGTCCCGCGTCCAGCGTGCCGCCCAGCAGCCGGGCCCGCTCCCGCATGCCGGTCAGCCCGTGCCCGCCACCGCGGCGCGGCACGGCGGCCGACGGGTCGCCGTCGTCGACGATGTCGAGCCGCAGCTCCCCGTCGACGAACCGCAGCCGGACGTCGGCCCGCTTGGCCCGGCCGTGCCGCAGGCTGTTGGTCAGTGACTCCTGGACGATCCGGTACGCGGAGAGCGCCACGTCGGGCGGCACCGGACGCTCGTCGCCGGCCCGGTCGACGGCGACCACGAGACCGGTCGCGCCGAGCGACCGCGCGAGCGCGTCGAGCTGGTCGAGGCCCGGCTGCGGCGTGCGCGGCTCGGTCACGTCCTCGTCGGGCCGCATCGTGCGCAGCATCGCGTGGAGCTCGTCGAGCGCCGTACGCCCGGCCTCCTGGATCGTGTCGAGGGCGGCGCGGGCCTTCTCCGGCCTGGTGTCGAAGACGTCGGCGGCCGCGCCGGCCTGCACGAGCATCACGGACACCGTGTGGGCGACCACGTCGTGCAGCTCGCGCGCGATCCGGGACCGCTCGGCGTCGATGATCCGCTGGCGGGCCTCCTGGCGCCGCGTCCACCGGGTCCGGCCCAGCTCGCCCCACGCCCAGCTGAACCCGTACGCGAAGACCGCCAGCAGCAGGTCCCGCCAGCCGCCGGTGACCAGCGTCCACGGCGCGGCGACCACTGCGACGGCCAGCGCCCAGAGCGACACCCGTGGCGGGCGGATCCAGGCGAAGTAGGCCAGCGGCGCGGCGGCGAACCCCAGCCAGCCGACGTGCGGCGCGATGGCCTGGATGCCGGCGCCGGCGGTGAGCGCGGTGATCATCGCGATCTCGGGCCGCCGCTGGATCCACAGCACGGTGCTGGCCTGCACCACCGTGAGCACCAGGGCGGCGACGAGCGACGCCGTGGACTCCGGGCCGTCAGGCGCGCCGAGGATCAGCGACCCGAGGCCGGCCGCCATGGCGATCGCGACGGCGACGTCGAACCAGGGGCGCCGGTAGGCCGGCGGGCAGTCGAGGGACATGCCATGAAACGTACGTCCTGGGCGGCCGGGTGGTCATCGGTCGCGCGACCGGCTTCGCGCGGCGCCGGCGCTGCCGGGCTGCGTGTGGCGGGATGGGACGCCGCCGACCTCGTCGGCCACGGCGTCGAGGCCGCGGGCGAGGTCGAGCAGCTCGTCGTC
>NZ_JBFAIU010000669.1:0-1559 GCF_040654855.1 Asanoa sp. NPDC050611 | reverse complement strand
GCCCTGGCCGGCCCCGGGAGGAGAGCACGCTCATGACGAAGTTCAGGGACCCGGCCCTGCCGGTGGCGGAACGGTTGGCCGACCTGGTCGCCCGGCTCACCCAGGCCGAGAAGATCGCCCTGCTCCACCAGCACCAGCCGGCGATCCCCCGGCTCGACATCGCCGCCTTCCGCACCGGCACCGAGGCGCTGCACGGCGTCGCCTGGCTCGGCCCGGCGACCGTCTTCCCGCAGGCCGTCGGCCTCGGCGCGACCTGGGACCCGGACCTGCTGCGCCGGATCGGGGCGGCGGTCGGCGACGAGGTCCGTGGCATGCACCGCAAGGACCCGGCCGTGGGGCTCAACGTCTGGGCGCCGGTGGTCAACCCGCTGCGGGACCCGCGCTGGGGCCGCAACGAGGAGGGCTACGCCGAGGACCCCTGGCTCACCGGCGTGCTGGGCACCGCGTACGCGTCGGGCCTGCGCGGCGACCACCCGACCTACCTGCGGACCGTACCCACGCTGAAGCACTTCCTCGGCTACAACAACGAGACCGACCGGCACCTGACCTCCAGCGACCTGCCGCCCCGGGTCCTGCACGAGTACGAGCTGCCCGCGTTCCGGGCGCCCATCTCGTCGGGCGCCGTGCGCGCCGTGATGGCGTCGTACAACCTGGTCAACGGGCGGCCGGCGCACGTGAGCCCGCTCCTGGAGACGCTGCGCGGCTGGGCGGCCGACGACGTGCTCGTCGTCGGCGACGCGGGCGCGGCCAGCAACCTCGCCGGCGAGCAGCGCACCCACCCGGACCACGTCCACGGTTTCGCCGCCGCGCTGCGCGCCGGTGTCGACTGCTTCACCGAGGACGGCACCGACTCCGGTCCGACGATCCGCCATCTCACCGCGGCGCTGGAACGCGGGCTGCTGGAGCCGGCCGACATCGACCGGGCGGTCAGCCGCGTTCTCGGTGTGCGGTTCGCGCTCGGCGAGTTCGACGCGGCGCCGGACAACCCCTACGCCGCCGTCACGACCGACGTCGTCAACTGCCCCGCGCACCAGGAGCTGGCCCGGGAGGCCGCGCGCCGGGCGATCGTGCTGCTGCAGAACGACGGGCTGCTGCCGCTGCGCGCCGGCGAGACCGTCGCGGTGGTCGGTCCGCTCGGTGACGTCGTGCTGCTCGACTGGTACAGCGGCTCCCTGCCGTACGCGGTCACCGCCGTCGCCGGTCTGGCGGAGCGGCTCGGTGCGGGCGCCGTGCGCCACGTCGAAGGCGCCGACCGGGTGACGCTGTCCACGCCGGCGGGCGTGGTGTGCACCGACGAGTCGGGGCCGCTGCGCCTCGCGGCCGGCGACGCGGCGTCCTTCGACGTCCTCGACTGGGGCGGTGGCGCGCTCACGCTGCGGACCGCCGGGCGTTACGTGCGGGCCGACGAGGACGGCCTGCTCGTCGACGACCGTCCCGGGCCGGGCGAATGGGTCGTGCGTGAGACGTTCGAGGCGACCGCCCGGGCCCGTGGCACCATCCTGCGTGCTTCGCGACGTCGCGGGCGAGGACGGCGGCGCCGATGTCGTCGACGTCGTCCG
>NZ_JBFAIU010000668.1:0-1570 GCF_040654855.1 Asanoa sp. NPDC050611 | reverse complement strand
CGATCGGCCTTGAAGACGGGGTTGAACGTGCTGAACGGGTCCTGGAAGACGCCCTGCACCTGCCGGTGATAGCCACGCAGGGCCCGACCCCGCAGACCGGCACGCCGCACGGCGTCGGGCTGCTCGACACGGCGCTGCTCTACGACCCCGCGCGGGACCGGTGGCAGCAGGTGCGGGGGCGGTTGCCGGCGCCCGCGTACAAGCTGGCCGTGGCGCCCTTGCCCGGCGGTCGGGCGCTGGTGGTCGGCGGCCAGACCGCGGACGACGCCGCCGCGCGGCTGGCCACGACGCTGGTCTTCGACCCGCGGACCGGTCTGTTCACCGACGGTCCGACGATGGCCGAGCCCCGTTACAAGATCTCCGACGCGGTGCTCGCCCTGCCGGACGGCCGGGTGGCGGTCGCGGGCGGCTTCGGCGTCGAGGTGTACGCGGACGGCCGCTTCCTGCCGCTAGCCCGGGGCGCGGTGGAGCGCCAGTATCCGGCGCTCGCGGCGCTGTCCGACGGCGCACTCCTGGTGACGGGCGGTTACGACGACCGGACCCGGGTCACCCGCACGGCGCTGCGCGTAAATTCCCCATGATCTCGGCAAAAGGTGGGTTTTACCTGATCGGGGGTATGGCCGGTAAGAGAGGAGTGTGCCAAATGATCACCAGTCAGGACGCCGCCAATCTGGCCGGCCGGGACGTTTACGGGAGCAATGGCGACAAGATCGGCACTGTCGGACACGTATGGGGCGACCCTGCCGGTGCTCCGGCCTGGGCCAGTGTGAAGACCGGGATGTTCGGGGCCAAGGAGTCGATGGTTCCGTTGTCGGAGGCAGACTTGCGACGGGGCCGACTGGTGGTGCCGTTCAACAAGTCCCAGGTGAAGGACGCGCCGAGGATCGACGGGTCCAGCACCGCGCCCCTCCAGCCCAACGAGTTCGCCAGCCTCTACGACTACTACGGACAGCCACGAAGCGGAGACGCGACCAACTTCGCCGACCTCGGCACGTCAAGCTCCGCCGCGGGAGCCGGCTACACCGCCGACGACGTGATCGACGACCCCGCCCTGTTCGACGGGGTGATGACCCGCTCGGAGGAACGGCTCAGCGTCGGCACGCAGCGCGAGCGGATCGGCGTCGCGCACCTGCGCAAGTACGTCGTGACCGAAGAGCAGCAGATGACCGTGCCGGTCTCGCACGAGGAGGTCCGCCTGGTCCGCGAGCCGATCACCCAGGAGAACTGGGCGGAGGCGCACGCCGGCCCGGATCTCACGGAGGCCGACGTCGACGTCGAGATCTTCGCCGAGCGCGCGGTCGTCAACAAGGAGACCATCCCGGTCGAACGGATCCGGATGGTCAAGGAGACCGTGACGGATCAGCAGACCGTCCGCGGCGAGGTCCGCAAGGAGCACATCGAAGCGGCCCTGCCGAACGAGCAGAAACGCGACTTCGACTGACGCGGAGAGGCGGCCGGGGCCGTGGTGATCGGCCCCCGCAACTCCCTGGCCAGCCCCGACATCATCGGCATCACCCAGGGCGCCGGCCTGGCCGCGACGATCGCCCTGACCAGCGGTGCGGCGGCCGCG
>NZ_JBFAIU010000667.1:0-1575 GCF_040654855.1 Asanoa sp. NPDC050611 | reverse complement strand
TCGAGCAGGGTGTGGCCGCCACCCGCCGCCTGGTCGACGATCCGGCCCTGGCCGGGTTGACGGGCCGCTACTTCGACGGCGGCACGGAGGCCCGCCCCCGAGGCCGCGGGCCACCGCCTCGCCGACCAGGTCGACCGAGGCCACCGTGGACAGGTCGAGATAGCGCACGCCGTCCGGGAACGCGCCGGCGACCTGTTCCGCGACGGCGGTGGCGAGCCGGGTCTTCCCGATCCCGCCGGGGCCGATCAGCGTGACCAGTGGCACGTCGTCGTCGGTCACCAGCGTGGCCAGCGCGGCCATCTCGTCCGCGCGGCCGACCAGCGGGGTCCGCGAGACCGGTAGGCCGTTGCCGGTCGGCACCTCGGTCGCCGCCGTGGCCGTGGCCGTCTCGAAGCGTTCCGAGAGCAGCAGGGCCAGGTCCCGCTCGACCAGGTCGTGCAGCTCCGCGGTGTCGCCGAACCGGCGGTAGCTCACCCGCCCGTCCCGTTCGACGGCGGCCAGCAGGGCGGTCAGCCGCGGGTCGCGGCCGGGCGCCGGTTCCTTCACGTAGACGAGCCGGGGGAGGTGCGCGGCGATGCCCAGCTCGTCCGCGAGGCCGGAGATGTCCTCCTCGGGGGCGATCCAGCCGTAGCTCTCGCCGTACACGCCGATGAAGATCTGGCTCTGTTCGACGTAGGCGCGGTAGACCTCGCGGGGCGGGTGCGGGCGCGCGCCCTGCTCGAACATCACCGGCACGAGCCGCAGGTCGCGCACGGCGTCCCGGACGGCCGCCCGCTCGGTCGCCAGCTCGCCGAGCGTGGAGCTGACGAACACCCGCAGGCGCTGGTCCGGCGTCAGGATCGTCGGTGTCATCGGCCCGCCGTCGCTTCGGCCACCGCGCGGTCCACCCCGAGCTGCTCGCCGTCGCGCCAGGCCCCGTCGAAGCCGTCGGGGCCGAGCTGGGCGCGCACCGCGGCCCGGCCCGGCCCGGTCGCCGGCCAGGGTGCCACGAACGCCCGCATCCACATCTCGTTGGACGGGGTACGCAGTGCCTGCGCGGCCGCCTCCAGCCGTACCGCCCGCTCCAGGTCGCCGTGCCTGCTGTCGAGGTCGGCCACCGCGGAGAGGAACTGCGCGACCGCGGCCTCGTCGCCGGCCGGCGCGGCCATCGCCAGTCCCTCGACGAGATGCCCGCGCGCGTCGGCCGGGTCGTTCTCGGCGACGGCGCAGACCGCCCACGTGTACTGGGTGACGAGCGCGGTGAACTGGTCCTGCACGGCGCGGGACACCTCGAGGGCCAGCCGCAGCTGCGCGCGGGCGGCGGCGTAGTCGCCGTCGGCGATCCGCTGCCGGGCGATCCGGCAGTGGTAGAGGCTGGCCTGCCAGTCCTCGCCGTGGTCCTTGGCCTCGGTCAGGAACGTGTTGGCCCGCTCGCGGTCGCCGCGCAGCATCGCGAACTGGCCGAGCGGCCCGGCCGCCAGCGCCGCGCCCCGCTCCTCGCCGCCCGCCCGCAGGAACGGCAGCGCGCGCAGGAACAGCCTCGAGGTCGCCTCCGGCGGCGAGCTCGACCTGGCCCTGGCCGCCGGAGCACGCACC
>NZ_JBFAIU010000666.1:0-1575 GCF_040654855.1 Asanoa sp. NPDC050611 | reverse complement strand
GCTCGAGAAGGTCGGCCTGAGCTTCGTGCGGCGGTTCACCGGCGACTGGCCGGAGGTCATCGAGGGTTCCGAACACGGCGACGTCGAGTACGCGCATGACCGCTCTGGTCATCTCCACGTAGGGCACCGACACCAGCGGCGACGTGAGCTCCACGGCCAGGCCGGCGGGCATCAGCGGACCGGCCATCAGCAGGCCGGACAGGAACTGGCTCGAGAGGTGGCCACTGATCCGGACCGGTCCGCCCCGCATCGGGCCCTGGATCGTCGCCGGCAGCCGGCCCTCCTCCGACACGACCGCGCCCAGGTCACGCAGGGCGTCGAAGACCGGGCCGAAGGGCCGGGCGCGCAGTTGCGTGGAGCCGTCGACGACCGTGCGGCCCGGACGCAGCGCGGCCGCCGGCAGGATGAACCTCGACGTGGTGCCGGACTGGCGCGCGTCGACCCACGCATCCGACGTGCCCGCGCGGGGATCCACCCCGGTCACCCTGACGGTGGCGGTCGCCGGGTCGGCGTCGACGGTCGCGCCCAGCGCGGCGATCGCGCCGAGCATCGCCCGCGTGTCGTCCGCGAACAGGGCGCCGGTCAACGTGGACGTGTCCGGCGCGAACGACGCGCAGAGCAGCGCCCGGTTCGTGATGCTCTTCGAACCCGGCGGGCGGACGGTGGCATCCAGCGGCGCCCTCAGCGGCGTGACGGCGATGACGTCCGGACGATCAGACACAGCCATGATCTTGTCACGCCGAGTCGGCCGGCCGGAGCCTCGTAGCGGTCGAGGCCGTGATGCTCACCCGTTTCGGAGGATTTCGGCGGCGCCGGCCATGGCGCGCATCTTTCCCGTAGCCGACTCCCAGGGGATGTACTTCATGCCGCAGTCCGGGGCGATCACGACCTGCTCCGGTGCGACGTGCGGCAGCGCGCGCCGGACGCGCGCGACGACCGTGTCCACCGACTCGACCGCCGGATCGGACAGGTCGATCACGCCGAGCATGATTGTCTTGCCGTTCAGGTGTTTCAGCACCGACGTGTCGAGATTGGACTGTGCCGTCTCGATCGAGATCTGGTCGCAGGTGGCGTCGGCGAGCTCCGGCAGGAACGAGTAACCCGAAGGCCGGTCGTGGATGATCGCGGCGTAGCCGAAACACAGGTGCACCGCGGTGGTGCCGACCACGCCGGCCAGCGCGCGGTTGATGGCCTGCACGCCGTACGCCCGCGCCGGCTCGGGTCGGGCCTGCAGGTAGGGCTCGTCGAGCTGCACGATGTCGGCGCCGGCCGCGAACAGGTCCCGCACCTCGGCGTTGACGGCGTCGGCATACGCGTACGCGAGGGATCGCGGGTCTCCGTAGTGGTCGTCCTGGGCCTGCTGCGACATGGTGAACGGGCCCGGCACCGTGACCTTGACCGTGCGGTCGGTGTGCGCCCGCAGGAATCGGACGTCGGCCACCTGCACCGGCCGCGGCCGGCTCACCGCTGCGACCACGCGGGGCACGGGGTTCGGGTGCCCGCTGCGGTCCAGCGCCTCCCCCGGCTTGTCGCGCTGCCCGACGCCGAGGCGACCGAGGTCGCGGCCCGGCTCAC
>NZ_JBFAIU010000665.1:0-1585 GCF_040654855.1 Asanoa sp. NPDC050611 | reverse complement strand
CTCTCGTCCGTGCGCCGGTGCGACGAGGTCATCGTGCTCGCCGACGGCGAGCTGCTGGAGGCGGAGCACCAGCCGGCCGAGCAGCGGGCTGTTGACCCCGCCGAGCCGGTAGCGGCTCATCGCCTCGTTGCCGCCGGCCAACCGGGCGGCCTCGTCCTGGAGTCCCTTCATCGCGGGCAACAGCACCCGGGCGCGGTCGAGCACGAGCTCACCGAGCGCGGTCGGCCGGGCGCCGCGCCGGTCGCGCTCGAACAGCGGGCCGCCGAGGGCCCGCTCGATCCGCTGGAGCTGCGCCGTGAGGGCCGGCTGCGCGAGCCCGAGCATGGAGGCGGCCTTGGTCACGCTGCCGGTCTCCGCGATCGCGGTGACCACCCTCAGGTGCCGCAGCTCCAGGTTCATAGCGTGACCGTATGACTCCGAGGCGATCCATCGGAAGACCTTGATATCTGTCTTTCAGAAAATCTCAGGTCATGTGTCGAATCCGGCGGACCCCGTTCGAGCTACGGGTGACAGAGCCGAACGGGACCTTGAAGGAGAACGACATGACCGCCACGACCGCTTGCGAGACCCCGGCGCTCGCCGACCGCGTGACCAAGAGCCTGCTCGGGTACGGCGTCATCGCCGGGCCGCTGTACGTCGCCGTCTCGCTGGCCCAGGCGTACACCCGCGACGGGTTTGACCCGACCCGGCACGCCTGGAGCATGCTCCAGAACGGTGACCTGGGCTGGATCCAGACGACGAACCTGATCCTGTCGGGGCTGATGGTGGTCGCGGCCGCCGTCGGCGTGGGGCGGGCCGTCGGTCGCGGCGCCGTGCCGCTGGGAATCTACGGTGTGGGAATGGTCGTGGCCGGGCTGTTCCGGGCCGATCCGGGGCGGGGCTTCCCGGCCGGGTCGGTCGGCGACACCGTCAGCTGGCACGGCCTCGTGCACCTGGCCGCGGGCGGGGTCGGCTTCGTCGGCCTGGCGATCGCCTCCTTCCTGTTGGCTAAGCCTTCCGGGTTCCCATTGTTCTCGCGGCTCGTTGGCGCGGCGTTGGTCGGCTCGTTCCTGGCCATGAACGCGAGCGCCGGCGCCGCCTGGGGCCTGCTGCTGTTCACCGCCGGCGTGGTCCTCGTGTCGGCCTGGCTCGCCGTCGTTTCCGTCCGCCTTTACCGCTCGATCTGAGGAGAAACCATGCGTTACATCGTGTTGCTCACCACCAGCCAGCCCGATACCCCGCCGCCGCCGGAGCTGATGGAGGCGATCATGAAGCTCGGCGAGGACGCCACCAACGCCGGCGTCCTGGTCGACCAGGCCGGGCTCTCGCCGAGCGCGTTCGGCGCCCGGGTCGGGGTGTCCGGCGGCGAGCTGGCCGTCACCGACGGACCGTTCGCGGAGGCGAAAGAAGTGATCAGCTACGCCGTGTACGACGTGCGTGACAAGGCCGAGGCCGTCGAGTGGACCGCCCGCTTCATGCGCGCACACCGGGATCTCTGGCCCGGCTGGGAGGGCGAGTCGGCCGTGCTGAAAGTGATGGGTCCGGAGGACTTCGCTTGATCAAGAACCGTGGCAGGATCGGTGGCGATGGGTGCCGCCGATCCTGC
>NZ_JBFAIU010000664.1:0-1588 GCF_040654855.1 Asanoa sp. NPDC050611 | reverse complement strand
CGACCGCGGTAGCGCGACGCGGACAGCCACCGCCGCCAGTACTCGACGGTCGCGGTGAACGCCTCCTCGGCCTGCTCCGCGGTGCCGTACAGCGGTGGGCTCGGCATCTCGGCGCGGTCCAGGCAGAACACCACGTCCTCGCCCTGCTTGAGCCGGAACGAGCTGAGCACGTCACCGTCGACGAGCTCGAACGGCGCCGTCGAGCTCAGCGCCAGGCTCAGCGACGCGGACTCGAACACGGCCCGGCCGTCGTGCATGCGCAGCGTGTGGGGCTGGAGTCCGTAGTCGAAGCGGGGCGCCACGTGCGCCCGGAACGGCAGCTCGCCGCGGACGCACCGGACCCGCCGGATCAGCCGGAACCGCTCCGCCTCGTGCCGGTCGCCCGGCACGGGCATGAAGTCCTGGATCTCGGCGATACCGTCGTCCGACAGGAAACGCGTGATGAGCACGTTGGTGTCGGGGAAATAGAACTGTTTCGTGGTCGCCGGGACGTCGGTGGTGACGGCGAAGAACCCGCCCTTGTCCCGGTCCAGCACGGAGGCGAAAACGCTCGGCGCGTCGAATCGTGGGACACAACACCAGTCGATGGTCCCGTCGGTGCCGACGAGGGCCACGGTTCTCAGGTTGCCGATGAGGCCGTGCTCGCCGATGGGTAGATACCGTTGCTCTTCCACCGGATCCGACGCTACGCGACCACCTGTCCGGGCGGTGCCGAACCGGCGAACGGAGGCGTACGCAGCTGGTCGCGCACCCAGGCGCCGGCAGGCTTGAGGCGGTCGGGGTTGGCGAAGTCCATCGTTTCGCATGTGCCCCGTTTGAACACCGCACCGGAGCGCTCGTCGTCGCTCCAGTTCCAGTTGGCCCAGCCGATCTGCTTCGCGGCCATTAGGTCCAGATAGGACTGTGCCGAGTCGAAGTCGTTCGAGCCGTCGCCGGTGTACTTCTGCGTCCCGAACTCGGTCACGAACATCGGAAGCTGGTCGGCCGCGCGGGACAACGCCTCGCGGTACTCGTCACCGTGTGAGGCCGCGTAGAAGTGGAACGTGTACATCACGTTGTCGGCCCGCACCGGGTCGTCGATCACCTCCTGCTCGTCGGCGCCTTCCGAGACGCCCAGCGACGACCAGCCGCGGGTGCCGACCAGCACGACCGCGTCCGGGTCTTCCGCCCGGATGACCGGGATGACCTGCTCGGCGTACGACCGGATCTCGCTCCAGGAGACGTCGCTGGGCTCGTTGGCGATCTCGTAGATGATGTTCTCGGCGTCGCGGTGCCGGCCGGCGATCTCGGCGAAGAACGTCCGGGCGCGGTCGAGGTTCTCCCACGGGTCGCCGGGGTCGAGGATGTGCCAGTCGACGATCACGTAGAGCCCGCGCGCCGTCGCCCGGCCGATCAGCGTGTCGACCAGCTCGGTGAACCGGTCCGGGTCGGTCTCGTAGCCGTCCTCCTGCACGTACATGGAGATCCGCAGCAGGTCGGCCCGCCAGTCGTCGGCCAGCACGTCCAGCGCCGGTCCGCTGGCGCAGCCCGCGTACCACTGGATGCCGTGTGTCGACATGCCACGGAGCTGGACCGGCTGCCCGGCGCG
>NZ_JBFAIU010000663.1:0-1596 GCF_040654855.1 Asanoa sp. NPDC050611 | reverse complement strand
GCGTGAGCGCCTCGCGGGCCGCGTCGGTGACCGTGGAGCCCCCGTCGGTGCTCGGCAGGTACATCCGGTCGGCGACCGGGCCGCGGTAGTGCGGGCCGGCCTCGATCCCGGCCAGGCCGCCGAAGACACCGCAGATCGCGCCGACGTCGCCGGCGTTGGAGTCCGTGTCCCAGCCGGAGGTGTTGACCACGGTCATCGCCGGCAGGTACGCGCCCTGGCTGCGGGCCACCGCGTGGATGACGGTCGCGTGGTTCGGCACGACGTGGCAGTTGCCGCCGTAGCGGTGATAGCCGTAGCGCTCGTCGATCCGCGCCCGGGTGGTGGTCCACTCCGCGTCGGCCGCCGTCCACTCGCGCACGTCCTCGATCACGCGGCGGATCAGGCTGTCCGCGGGGATCAGGCCGGTGGCGACGTCGAGCAACTTGGCCATGTCGGTCTCGGTGAACGCGCCCGCCACGAGGGCCGCGACCACCCGGGCGGCGTGCACGGACTCGCCGTCGTGGCTGACCCGGGCGGCCCGTTCGACGAGGTCGGCGGCGGCCTGCGGGTCACCGGGGCGGGTCATCGCGAATCCCTCGACGAAGATCTGGGCGCCGACCTGCTCGGCGACGACGACGCCGTTGCGGGCGATGCTGCCGCTGTCGGGTGCCCGTACGCCGTCCTTGAGGTGCAGGTAGGCCGTGTGCTCGGTGGAGTTGCCGACGCCGCCCCACCACAGCACCGAGGTGCCTTCGAGGATCTCGTTGAGCCAGACGTCGCCGATCTGCGCCGAGGTCGGCTCCGTGCCGTGGTCGCGCAGGGCCCGGGGGAAGACGAAGGTGCCGCTGATGTCGTCGTCGGTGACCACGAGCAGGTGGTTCTTCAGCGCCAGGTCCACCCGGTGGTTGACGTATCCGGTGATCTCGCCGAGCTCGCGGCTGATCCGCTCGTAGGTCCAGCCCTCGAACGGGCGGCCGAGGTAGACGGCGATCGCCTTGCCGAGCACGCCGGCGTAGACGCGCTCCTCGTAGTCCGTTGGGAACATCAGAAGGGAACCCCCGCTCGCAGGATCACGTTGGCGTACGGCGTGGCCTCGCCGGTCCGGACGATGGCCGTGGCGTGCTGGCTGCGGGCCTTGAGCTCCTCGTGCGCGACCGCGTCGACGGGGACCTTCAGGCGGCGGATGCCGCGCAGCAGCGCCTTGTCGGTCAGCTCCGTGGCGACGGTCGCAGCCTCGACGACCAGCTCGTCGGTGATCGCGTCGAGCACCGCCAGGAAGGGCGGGACGTCGCGGGTGACGGCGAGGTGCACGACCTCGACGCCGGGCGGCACGGGCAGGCCCGCGTCGGCGACCACGATGGTCTCGGTGTGACCCAGGCCGGCGACGAGCGCGGCCAGGCGCGGGTGCCAGATTCCGTTCTCACGCACGTGCGGTCGCCTCCTGGGCCGCCAGGAACAGGTTCAGCTCCGCTCCCGTGGGCATCGCGGACTGCGCGCCCATCCGGGTGGTCGCGAGCGCACCGGCGGCGCAGCCACGGCGCACCGCCTCGTCGAGGTCGGCGCCGACACCCTCGTGTTGCCGCACTGCGGCTATCTCACGGCGGCGCAGGAGGCGGC
>NZ_JBFAIU010000662.1:0-1613 GCF_040654855.1 Asanoa sp. NPDC050611 | reverse complement strand
CAGCTGCGCGACGCCACGGCCGGCGATCATCAGGATCAGCGTCGCGATGATCGGTTGGATGCCGACGACGCCCACCAGGAAGCCGTTCCACAGTCAGCAGGCCGAGCGAGTGCGGCAGCTCCTGTGCGAACAGCGGGGTGAGCGCCGCGTCCCGGTAGACGCCGGCGAGGTGGCTGGCCGTCTCGCCGCGGCCGTCGAGCACGAGGACGGCGGCGTCGCCGTCGCGCGGCATCGCGAGCGCCGCGGACGCGGCGTGTGCGACGTGGTGCGGGACGAACCGCACGGCCGCCGGGTTCAGGCCGGGCAGGGCGGAGGCGAGGAACTGCGGCGCGCGCCTGGCGTACTCGACGCGCAGCCAGTCCCATGGGTCGTCGAGGCCGAGCTCCTCCGCCGGGCGACACAGGCCCGGGTCGAAGGAGTAGGCGACCGCGTCCAGCTCGTCCGGGCGCAGGCCCGCCGCCGCGAGACACCAGTCCGCGGCCAGCTCGGGCAGCTCCCAGGCGGCGAAGGGCACGGGCCGCTTGCCGTGCTTGCGGCGGCTGAAGCGTTCCTCCTCGGCCGCGGCGACCACCTGGCCGTCGACGACGAGGGCGGCCGCGGGGTCGTGGAAGAGGGCGTTGATCCCCAGTACGCGCATGGCGCGCCGGTACCCGCGATCGCGCGCGCTAACCGGAGAGGCGTTTCGGCCATGCCGGGCCGGGTACGCGAACACCATGCCAGCACGCGAGGAGATCCCGAGCACGCTGCGCCGGTCCCCGAAGAAGGCGCAGGACACGTACGCGAAGACGCTCGACTCCGCCACCGAGGAGTACGGGCCCGGCGAACGGGCGCGCCGCACCGCGATGTCGGCGGTCAAGCACTCGTTCGAGAAGGTCGGCGACCACTGGGAGCCGAAGTCGCGGAAGGGACCGAGCGACGCGCAGGCCGCTCGGAGCAACCGCGCCCAGCCGGGCCGGACCGCCGCCGGGGTCGACGCCAACGCGTCCAAGGCACACCTGCTCGACGTGGCCAAGCGCCTGGACGTCAGCGGCCGCTCCCGGATGACCAAGCCCGAGCTGGCCGAGGCCATCCGGAAGGCGAACGCCCGGGCGGATCGGAAGGCGCGCTCCCGCGCGACGTGACGCCGGTGACCGGGGCCCGGTTACGGCAGGGACCAGCGCTGGTTCGCCACTCCCACGCAGTCCCAGATCTGGACCTGTGTGCCGTCGGCCGTGCCGTTGCCCGCGACGTCCAGGCACCGACCTGACTGCGGGTTGACCAGTGCGCCGGTGGACTGGGGTGACCAGACCTGCGCGCCCGTGCCGTTGCAGCCCCACAGCTGGACGACCGTGCCGTTGGCGGTGCCGCTCGACCGCACGTCCAGGCACTTGCCCAGGCCGCGCACGGTGCCGTCCGAGCCGATCGTCCAGCGCTGCGCGCCCGTACCGTTGCAGGACCAGATCTGGATCTTCGTGCCGTCGGCCGTACCGCTGCCGTTGATGTCCAGGCACTTGTTCGTCGCCGCGCTGACCACCTGGCCGGTACGCCCGCCGCCCGACCCGCCCGGGATCGAGACGCCGAAGCGCTGCTGGGCCTTCTCGAAGCCGGCGAAGCCGAACCCGGACCCGGCGACC
>NZ_JBFAIU010000661.1:0-1619 GCF_040654855.1 Asanoa sp. NPDC050611 | reverse complement strand
GCTCCCAGATGCCGACCACGCCCCAGTCCTGCTCGCCACCGTCGCGGGCCCGCTCGTACACGCGTCCACCGACCCTGGGTTCGACGACCACGTCGAGAAGATCTGCCGGATCCCCGCCGGGTTCGGGGTCAGCGCGACCCGCCCGCCGGTGGCCTTGGCGATCTGGTTGAGCTCGCCCGGGTCGATCTCCGGCCCGACGCCGATGAACAGGATCGGCAGCGGGCGCTTGGGGTCCTGCAGAGCACCGAGTTCGCGCAGCAGCTCGGCGCGGCTGATGCCGCTCGCGTTGTCGTCCTTGCCGTCGGTGAGCACGAGCACGAGGTTGATCCGGCCGGCGGTCCAGTTGCGCGCCCCGTCGCGGTAGGCCGCGAGCGTGGTGTCGTAGAGGCCGGTCGCGCCGTTGGGCTTGACCTTGACCTGCCCGAGTCGCGACACGATGTCGGCACGGCGTGGACCGACCGGGCCGACCGGCACGACCTCCCGGTAGTCGCGGGTCCCGTCGAGGTCGGTGGAGAACGTCCAGATGCCGATCTCGGTCGTGCCGAGGAGCAGCTGCACGCCGGCCTGTGCGGCCTTGACCGTCGCCGAGAGTCGGGTCTCCGGCGTGCCCGGTATCTGTGCCTCCATCGAACCGGAGATGTCGAGCACGGCGAGCAGCCGCGCGCTGATGTGCACCCCGCCCCAGGCGTTGAGCAGCGCCGACGTCTCACTGTCCGTGGGCACCGGAGTCGGTGCGTAGGTCGTCTCGCGGATCCGGCCGGCGTCGTAGGACCCGGTCGGCGGCGCCCCACCGGCGGTACGCAACCCGTGCCGCGCGAGCGCCGAGACGCCGTCGTCGGCGAGCATGGCGCGCAGGAACGCCGCGGCGCCCTCGCGCGGCGTCCCGGACGAGAGGACGGCGTACGGGTAGTCAGGGCCGGGCACAGGGCGGGCCGGATAGACCGCGACCTGGCCGCCGGCCCGCAGGACCTCCTGCTCCGTGCTGATCACCGCTGACTCACCGCCGGGCGAGCCGGGGGCACCGGGCACGGGCGGGGCCTCACCGGACATGGCCACCACGCCGACTTCCAGACGATCGAGGCCGCGATGACCGAGGGCCACCCGGGTTTCGTGGCCAACAACGGGCGGATCGGCTTCGGGCTCGCGGACCACGAGGCGTACGCGCCCGAGGCCGGCCAACCCGTCCGGCTGGTCTGGCTGGCCGTGCGCCGGGCCGAGAGCGCCTTCACCGCGGGCGACGGCGTGACCGAGGACGACCTCTACACCGACGAGCTCGGCCCGGAGACGCTGGACCGGTTCGCCGCCCGGCTGCGGGCGCTCGGCCTGGACCCGGCGGACTACCGCTACCTGCCGGCACACCCGTGGCAGTGGCAGCACAAGCACGCCATCACGTTCGCGCCGGACGTGGCCCGGCGGTCGATCGTGCCGCTGGGCACCGGGCCCGACCGCTACCGCGCGCAGCAGTCCATCCGGACGTTCTTCAACACGGACCGGCCAGACCGGCACTACGTGAAGACCGCGCTGGCCATCCAGAACATGGGCTTCCTGCGCGGCCTGTCCGCCATGATCACGACGATCGTGGTCCTGCTCGTGCAGACCGTGGTCACGGTCGGCTTCGC
>NZ_JBFAIU010000660.1:0-1647 GCF_040654855.1 Asanoa sp. NPDC050611 | reverse complement strand
CGTCGCGGGACACCTCGACCATCTGCGGGCCGCCGGCGAGCCGTTCGTCGGGTGTCAAGGGCGACCTCGGTGCCTGCGCGATGGCGGTCATCGGTGCGCTGCCCTGGGGCAAGATCTTCAAGGCGAAGAAGATCGGCGAGGCGATCTTCCGAGCCGGCAAGGCGGTCATCACCTGGTTCAAGGAGCTCGACTGGGCCAGAGCGATCCTGAAGAACGCCGAGAAGGCCGCCGAGGCGGCCAAGGCAGCGGCCGCGGCGGCCGCACGGGAAGCGGCGCAGAAGGCCGCGGCGGCCAAGGCGGCGGCGGAAGCGGCGGCCAAGAAGGCGGCCGCGGAGGCCGCGGAACGCGCCAAGGCCCTGGCCGCCAAGGCGAAAGCGGCGACCAAGAAGGCCGCGGGCGACGCCGGGTCCGCCGCCGGCGGCACCTGCCCGGTCGGGAACAGCTTCGTCGCCGGCACGGCGGTCCTGCTCGCCGACGGCAGCAGCAAGCCGATCGAAGCGGTGCAGCCGGGCGACACGGTCCTGGCCACGGATCCGGTGTCGGGCCGCAGCGAGGCCCGGTCGGTGACCCACACGATCCGGACCGACAGCGACAAGGAGTACGTCGACGTCACGGTGTCCACCTCGGGCGGGGGCCGCGACACGATCACGGCGACCGACCACCATCCGTTCTGGTCGGCCACCCAGCGCCGCTGGGTCGACGCCGCGGACCTGCGGCCCGGTGAGCTGCTGCGCACCTCGGCCGGCACGTACGTCCAGGTCGGAGCGGTCCGGGCGTACCACGGCAAGCAGGTCACCTACAACCTGTCCGTCGACGACCTCCAGACGTACTACGTGCTCGCGGGGGACACCCCGGTCCTCGTCCACAACCGCAGCACCCGCGTCACCAAGATCGGCTGCGACCCGACGTCGATCCTCGACGACTCGCGCGGCATCTACATCCTGCATCTGAAGAACGACAAGATCTACGTCGGCATCACCGACAAGCAGACGTTCAAGACCCGGGTGCCCAAGCACTGGACGCGTTCGAAGAAGGGCGCGCTCAAGCGGGAGGGCTACTCGAAGGACGACATCATCGGTGTGACGCTCTACAAGACCGACGCCAGCGGGCGGACGCTCGAGCTGATGGAATGCCGGCTCATCGCCCGACTCGGCGGTCCGGGTGGCCGGCTGCTCAACCGGGTCAAGGGGACCAACTGCCCGTAGCACGGATCTGAGGGGTCGGCGTTCGCGCCGGCCCCTCAGAAGTTGCGGTCCTCGAACCAGGCCTCGGCGCTGTCCTCGGGGACGCCCGCCCGCGCCGCCAGGTCGGTGAAGACCTCGGCGGCGTGCTCGCGGTTCATCGTGTCGATCAGGCCGTACTTCTTCTGGACCGCGTTCAGGTCCGCGACGAACCCGCGCAGAGCCGCCTCGGTCCGCTCCGGCGAGTCGGCGGCGTCGAGGGCCTTGACCGCTTTCGCGTACGCCTTGCACGCCGCGGCGCCGAACGGCTTCGAGTCCTCGACCCAGTCCATGAACGGGTTGTCGATGTTGGCGTCGAGCCAGCTCTCCGACTTGGCGCCGCTGACGCTGACCGCTACCTGGGTCCCCGAAGTCGCTCGCACCCGGGAGCAGCACCACGTTCGCCTTCACGGTCACGCTCGCGGCC
>NZ_JBFAIU010000659.1:0-1712 GCF_040654855.1 Asanoa sp. NPDC050611 | reverse complement strand
CGAGCGCGAGCGTCAGGAAGAAGTACATCGGTGTCTTGGCCTGTGCGATGGTCGGTTCATGCCGCTGATCCGCACTCCGTTGACGATGAAGCGCTGGAAGATGAGCAGCAGCAGGATGGTCGGCAGCGACGCGAGCGTCGAGCCGGCCATCAGCATGCCCCAGTCGTTGCCGCGGGCCGACCGGAAGTTGCCGAGGAACTGCATGATCTGGGTCAGGTTCGGGTCGGTGATGGTGAGGATCGGCCACACGTACGCGTTCCAGAACGCCAGGTACGACGCGATGCCCACGACGACGAACGGGGCGGCCGACTGCGGCAGGAACAGCCGCAGGAAGATCTGCCACCGGCTGGCACCGTCGATCATCGCGGCTTCCTCGACCGCCACCGGGAAGTTCAGGTAGTACTGCCGGAGGAAGAACATCTGCGCGCCCGACGCGACACCCGGGATGATCAGCACGGCCAGCGTGTTGAGCATGTTGAGCTTCGTGACGACCATGAAGGACGTCAGCATGATGGCCATCATCGGGATGAACATCGGCATGACGCAGTAGACCCACCACATCCGCTTTCCGCGGAACTCGAGGCGGGCGAAGGCGTACGCCGCCAGCGAGTTCACGGCGAGGCTCAACGCGGTGAAGATGAGCGCGCCGACGAACGTGACGCCCATGGCGCGCATGAACTCCGGGTCGCTGGCGATGGTCGTGTAGTTGTCGAAGCGCCACATGTCCGGGAAGAACTGGAACGGCGAGCGCAGCACTTCCGTGCGGCCCTTGAACCCGGCGATGGCCATCCACGCCAACGGAAACAGGATGCTGGCGCTGATCAGCACGACGAGCGCGGCGGACGCGGTCCGCTGGAAAAGACGCGGTGTCATGACTCTCCTAGCCGTCGATCGCCTTGTCGGACCGGACGAGCCGGAAGACGACCGCCGAGATCGCCCCGATCACCACGAACAGCAGCAGTGAGGCGGTCAACGAGTAGCTGGTCGCGTACGGGGTGACGTCGCGGAACGTGTTGAAGATGTACAGGTTCGGGGTGTTGGTCGCCTCCGACGGACCGCCGTTCGTCATGATCAGCGGCAGGTCGATCATCTGGATCGCCAGCGTGAAGCCCGTGACGAACAGGTAGAGCAGCACGTTCTTCAGCAGCGGCAGCGTGATGCGGAAGAGCCGCTGGAAGTAGTTGGCACCGTCGAGCGCGGCCTGCTCGTAGTAGCTCTCCGGGATGTCGAGCAGCGCGGCGAGCAGGATCAACGTGGTGATGCCGAAGCCGAGCCAGATGCCCGGCACGGCGATCGCGGGCAGCGCGAGCTGTGGGTCGTTGAGCCAGTTGACCGGGCCGACGCTGAGCAGGTTGAACAGCCAGTTGGCGACGCCCTCGTCCTGGTACATCAGCAGGAACAGCACGGACGCGACCACCGTGGAGACGACGGTCGGCAGGTAGACGGTGGTCTTCATCCAGCCCGCCGCACGCCGGCCGAGCGACTTGATGAAGGTGGCGAGGAGCAGGGCGATCAGGATCATCGCGGGTACGGTCAGCAGCGCGTAGTAGAGGCCGACGACGATCGAGTGCCAGAAGTCGGAGCTCTCCAGCACGTACCGGTAGAACTGGATGCCGACGAACGTGTTGCCCTTGTAGAAGTTGATCTCGTAGGTGCTCAGGTAGACCGAGTAGACCAGCGGCCAGGCTCTTACCCCGCCGTTTCACCCTTAC
>NZ_JBFAIU010000658.1:0-1717 GCF_040654855.1 Asanoa sp. NPDC050611 | reverse complement strand
GGTCCCGTTGCGCTTGCCGCCGAAGTCCAGCGTCTTCAGCTTGTATTCGACCCGGTAGTACGCGCACCAGCCGAAAGGCTGGTGCGCACTCGTGCTCCGACCACGTCGCCGGTGTCCGGTGGGCCCGTTGCGGTGCCGACGCGGGCGCGACCGCGGCCACCGTCTGTGGACGAGCCGGGTGTTTGGCTGGTGCGAAATCGTGGGTCCGGGCGCGTTGCTGATGTCCCGTGGTCGTGGCTGCGCCGGCGGGGACCTTGCCGCGGCCACCGCCCGCGCACCATGCGGCTGGTGCGCACTCGTCGTCCGGGCACGTCGCTGCTCGCGGTCGAAACCCGCGGAGCTCGGCCCACGTCGGACCTGCGGGCGGCACGGAGCCGCGCGATGCGGATCAGCTGTCCGCGTCCCCGGCCAGGTCGCGGAGGTTCGCTGCGTCCGGGCCGGTCAGCCCCGACACCCCGGTTGCGCCATGCTGCTCGGCCTGGTCGTCGATCCACTTGGCGTGTGCCTCCCACGCCGCCTGTTTGGTTGTGCCCAGGGCTGCCCCGATCTGGGACCACGACGCGCC
The DNA here is from genome assembly GCF_040654855.1 of Asanoa sp. NPDC050611. Classification (NCBI taxonomy): domain Bacteria; kingdom Bacillati; phylum Actinomycetota; class Actinomycetes; order Micromonosporales; family Micromonosporaceae; genus Asanoa; species Asanoa sp. NPDC050611. The sequence goes on along the minus strand of NZ_JBFAIU010000658.1, from coordinate 1,152 downwards.
GGCTGCGCGGGCCGTGCGGACGCTCAGCTGTCGGCCGTACGCCGCCTTCCGGGACAGGACCTCGCTCAGCGCCAGCAGCTCCAGAGCCTCCTCACGGCCCAGTTCCGGCTCGCCCAACGCCTCCCACGTGCGTAGCTGGTCGTAGCGGGCGGCGGCCGTGGCGAGCGTGTGGTCCCGCTCCAAGGCGTCCGGCGTCGTCATGCCAACCACATTGCCGTCAAGGCAGCCTGACGTCAATGCGTGTTCGCGCTGGGCGAAGCGGCCCGGGCGTCCAGTGCGGACGCCCGGGCTCGCTCCTCGCCGACTCCGCGCGCGATCGATGTCGCGAGCGAACGGAACGCCGGGTCGGCGCCGGCATTCTGTTCGCCCGTGCAGAGTCGGGAGGTCTGGTCGAGGTGCGCGATCATCGCGGCGGCGAAGCCGCGGTCGAAGGCCTTTCCGCTGGACCGGGTCATCTCGGCCCGCTGGGCCGCGGTGGGCATCCCGGGCATGTCGTGCTGCAGGTGCGGGTTGTCGGTGGGCATCGTGATGCCGGTGGCCAGCTTGCGCAGCGAATCCAACTCCGCCTGGCGGGCTTGCCGCGCCACCGACGCGTACAACTGCACCGCCGGGTCGCCGCTGCGGCTCGGCACGAGGTCGAAGAGGGGCAGCAGTCGCTCGTTCATCGCGATCAGCAACTGCAGCCAGGCGATGTCGGTCGTGTTCGGACCGGACCCCGCGGCCGGATCACCAGCACTGACCGATGGCGAGCCGGCGGCGCCCGGAGCAGTGCGATCCGGCGCCGAGCAGCCGCCGGCCCACCCGCCCACGAGGGCGAGTGGGACGAGCGCGAGCACGGCACGGCGGCAGGTCATCGGTCAGCTCCTCGACGGGGACGGTCGTCGGTGAGAGATCTTGGGCCATCGATGAAATTCTGCGAGAGAGCGCTCTCGCCAGAGGCCAGTTTGTGCGACACTGCGATGCGTGTCAATCCCCGGAAAGCGCTCCCCAGGATATTGACGAGACCCGAATCGCGGTTCAAACTCAGAGCCGCTCGGAGAGCGCTCTCCGAGCGCCACGCCCCCGTCCCCGCGTGCACCGCGCGCGCGCCGCCAATCACAGTTATGCAGGCACCAGAGACACGAAGCACCGCCCCTCACCGCCGTACCACCG
>NZ_JBFAIU010000657.1:0-1736 GCF_040654855.1 Asanoa sp. NPDC050611 | reverse complement strand
GCCGAGCACCAGTTCTTCGGCGACCCCGTCGACCGCCTGCTGCGCAACGAGTTCCACCTGATCATCGGCCCGCCCGTGCGCCGGCCGGCGAGGCAGTAGGGCCGCGGGGCGGGCATTACCGCGCCGGGCACGGCCGGTGAGACGACTGCGGCTGCGCGAGCGGGCGGCGCGGGCGGCGCGGGGGGCGCGGGCGGCGCGGGCGGCGCGGCCGCAGCCACGCGCGGGAACGACGGAACGTCGCCATCCAGCGGCTGACCGGACGATCCCGCCTCGCCATCCAGCAGATGGCCCGTCGATCGAGCCACCGAGCATGGCCCGACTGAAGCAGCCAACCAAGAATGGCCCTGCTGAAACAGCCGGGCAAACGGGCTGACACGGATGGTCCGAGTCCCGCTGAAATGACGAGACAGCCCACCCACAGCGGGCATGACCGGCACTGCCCGCACGTCACCCCGAAGCGCAACCAGCACGGAATTCGCACAGCGGCGCCCAGCCAATGGACTGTGACCCACGGCCCGGCATCGGAGTCGACCAGCGGCGACTGGGTCAGGGCTGGGGAGGATGTCGTGCGCCGGAGCATTGAGCGGGGTGTGCGTTTAGCGCAGGCGCACGACATCCTCTCCAGCCCTAGACCGCAACCAAGCAAGAACCGCTACTGCAGCGTCAACTTGACCGGGTTACTCGTCTTGGTGGCCAGACGACCGAACACCTGATACTCACCAGCGGCCGGGATAGGGCCGTCGGCCAGGTTGTCGGCGCACTTGCTGACGTCGTGACCGTTCCAGTCGACCCGGTACTCGCGCTCGAAGTTCGGGGTGAAGGGCTGGACGTCGCTGCCCTTGACGTTGCCGCAGGTGTCCGACGACCAGACCTTGGCGGCGCCCTTCTTGATGTAGAGCTCCTGCTGGTCCGCACCCACGTCACGGCTGCAGGTGCGCTTGCCCGTGTTCTTGATCCGCAACCGGATCGCGATCGTCGAGCCGCGCTGTGCCGACGTTGCCTCGGGCACCGGGGTGATCAGCATTTCCGCGTCGGTGCACGAGCCGTCGTCCGGCGGCGGTGCCGCCTCGCCCGTGCGCGGCGCCGGGTTGGAAGCCGGCGGCTCCGAGGTGGGCTCCTCTTCCGGCGGGTCCGTGTGCGGGCGCAGGATCGACTCGCCGGTCGTCGGCGCGGCGGCCGGCGCGCTGCTCGCCCCGCCCTTGCCGTTGCCGACCGAGCTCGCGTCGCCGCCTGAGCACGACTGCACAACAAGGAAAATGACGACCACGGCAGCGCCAAGCACGATCGCCCGACGCCGCCAGTAGACGGCGGGTGGCAGGGGGCCAACCGTCAGTCGCATGATGGGATCACCGTATCGGTACGCGCCGTTCCAACCATTGCGACGCGCCGCGCCACATCATGCCTCCGAACAGACGTTCACAGATAGACCTTGCGCTGATACAGCGCGTGCGCGCCGGCCACCCGGTCGAGGAACAGCAACCCCGCACAGTGGTCGATCTCGTGTTGCAGCGCGCGGGCCTCGAAGCCGTCCGTGGTCAGGGAAACGGGCTCGCCCGTACCCGGCAGAACGCCCTCGACGACGACCCGGCTCGCGCGTTTCACGTCGCCGGTCAGGTCCGGCACCGACATGCAGCCCTCGCGGCCCGGGCGCCAGCGGGTCGCCGACACCACCGTCGCGTTGCAGAGCACGAACGTCCCGTGCAGGGTCACCGTCTTCGGGTGGCCGGTGACGTCGA
>NZ_JBFAIU010000656.1:0-1737 GCF_040654855.1 Asanoa sp. NPDC050611 | reverse complement strand
GGGACCGCGCCCAGGTCCCGCTGGTAAGGGTGGTTCTCCGGCCGGGCGGTGGCGATCACCGTGGCTCCGGCGGCCGCGGCGAGCTGCACCGCGACCGTGCCCACCGCGCCGGCCGCGCCGTGCACCAGCAGCGTCTCGCCGGGCGCCGGCGCGAGCTCGGCGAGCGCGATGTGTGCCGTCTGCGCGCCGGCCGAGAAGCCGCCCGCGACCGCCCAGGGCATCCCGGACGGTTTGGGGACGACCTGGTCGGCCGGGACGGCGAGCAGTTCGGCGTACGCGCCGAGCTGGCCGAAGCCGAGCACCTCGGTGCCGGCGGGCAGCGGGCCCGCGACGACGACGCCGGCGAACTCGTTGCCCGGGATGCGCGGGAACGTCGGCGGTACGCCGGCCGGGAGCCAGCCCGCGCGGACCGCGCAGTCGTAGGGCTGCACGCCGGCCGCGCGTACCCGGATCAGCACCTGACCCGCACCGGCAACTGGATCGGGCAGTTCGGTCAACCTGAGGACGTCTGGACCACCGGGTGCGCTGAACGCCGCCGCTCGCATGGGCGCAAGTCTGCGACCTCAACCCGGCTTGAGGTCAACGCCTAGTGGGTCGGCAGGTCCGGTTCGCTCGAGTCCTTCGGGCGCGGGCCGAAGATGCGGCGCTCGGACTCGTCGATGCGGTGGTCGTTGATGCTCGCCTCGCGGCGGCGCATCAGGCCGTGCTCGTCGAACTCCCACAGCTCGTTGCCGTAGCTGCGCCACCACTGGCCGGCGCCGTCGTGCGACTCGTACTGGAAGCGGACCGCGATCCGGTCGTCGGTGAACGACCACAGGTTCTTGCGCAGTGCGTAGTCCAGCTCGCGGGACCACTTGTCGGTCAGGAACTCCACGATCGCGGCCCGCCCGACGAAGAACTGGTCGCGATTGCGCCAGACCGAGTCGGTCGTGTACGCGAGCGAGACCCGTTCCGGGTCGCGGGTGTTCCAGGCGTCCTCGGCGGCCTGCACCTTGGCCAGGGCCGAGGCCCGGTCGAACGGCGGCAGTGGTGGACGGTCGGTCATGGCGGCTTACCCCCTCCCACCGACCGTAACTCCTGCCCGGCGCCGACCTTCAGGACTCGCCGGGCGCGAACTGCGCGAGCGCCATCTGCCGGCCCTCTTCCGTCTGCTCCGGGGTGGCGGTGCCGGACGCCTCGACGGCGGCGACCCACGCGTCGATCGAGCCGCGGGAGAACTCCCGCACCTCCGGCGAGTTGGCGGCCTGGATCGGGTCGCCGATCTCCTCGCCGGCCAGGAACAGGGCCAGGCCGAGCAGCGCGCCGTCCCAGCCCGGTCCGACGAACAGGGCACCGGCGCCGCTGCCGGCCATCTCGATCGGCACCGTGTGGGTGAACTCCAGCTCGGTGTCGTCGCCCGAGCCGGGGGACAGGTGCAGGTCGACCACGCTGGTCGGGCCGCCGAAGGTGATCGTGAGGCGGCGCGGCGGCTCGCAGCGCCGGATCTCGCCGCCGGCGTTGCCCTCGAGCTGGAACGTGCCGCCGGCCTTGAGGTCGCCGGTGAGCGGGTAGAACCAGCGCTTCACCCGGTCCGGGTCGGTGATGGCGTCCCAGACGTCGGCGACGGGTGCCGCGTACGTCCGGCGAGCCGGAGGTCGGCGGGCTGGCCGAGCGCGTGGGCAGGCGGCGGACGACCACGTCGACAGCGAGCTCGTCGCCGCCGTCGGTGACGCCGTGCAGCACCTCTGTCGCGTACGG
>NZ_JBFAIU010000655.1:0-1763 GCF_040654855.1 Asanoa sp. NPDC050611 | reverse complement strand
CGGCCGCGTTCATGCTGCACACGGGCCGCGACCACTGGGAGGTCCTGCTCCGCGCGCGGGCGATCGAGAACCAGTGCTACGTGGTCGCGGCGGGCGAGGTCGGCGGCATCGACGTCTGCGCGCACCCCGGCGCCGTGCGCCGGATCATCGGCGTCTCCGGGCAGTACGCGGCCGTCGACGACTACCTGACCGGCTACGAGAACCTCGAGATGGTGGGCCGGCTCTACCACCTGGGCAAGCGGCAGGCCCGCCGCCGGGCCAAGGAGCTGCTGGACCAGTTCGAGCTCACGGACGCCGCCGACCGGCCGGCCAAGACGTACTCCGGCGGCATGCGGCGCCGGCTCGACCTCGCTGGTGCGCTGGTCGTACAACCGCCGGTGATCTTCCTGGACGAGCCGACCACGGGACTCGACCCGCGCAGCCGGCTCGGCATGTGGGGCGTGATCAGCGATCTGGTCAAGGCCGGCTCGACGCTGCTGCTCACCACGCAGTACCTGGAGGAGGCCGACCGGCTCTGCGACGACATCGTGGTGATGGACCACGGGCGGGCCATCGCACAGGGCACGGCGACGCAGCTCAAGTCCCAGATGGGCGGCGAGAAGCTGGCGGTCGCCGTCGGTGACCGCGACGAGCTGGCCACCGCGGCCGATGTGCTGCGCTCGGTCGGCAGCGACGTGCCGGAGGTCGACGACCAGGCCCGCGAGGTCACGGTCCACATCGACCGCGGCACGGCCGCGCTGGTCGAGGCGGTGCGCAAGCTGGACGCCGCGGAGATCACCCCGACCAACCTGGAGATCCGCAAGCCGACGCTGGACGACGTGTTCCTCACGCTCACCGGCCAACCCGCCGAGGAGCAGCCCGAGACAGGGGGTACGCCGTGAGCATGGTGCTGGAGGGCGCCCACGACGGCTGGGTAGTCACCAAGCGCAACCTGCTGAAGATCAAGCGGGTCCCGGACCTGGTCATCTTCTCGACGATCCAGCCGATCATGTTCGTGCTGCTGTTCGCGTACGTGTTCGGCGGCGCGATCGCCACGCCGGGCATCAACTACCGCGAGTTCCTGATCCCCGGCATCTTCGTGCAGACGGTCGCGTTCGGCGCCGGCATCACCGCGATCGGGCTCGCCGACGACCTGCAGAAGGGCATCGTCGACCGGTTCAGATCCCTGCCGATGTCGCGCGGAGCCGTGCTGTTCGGGCGCACCTCGTCCGACCTGATCAACAACGTCTTCACCGTGATCGTCATGGCCGTCACGGGCGTGATCGTCGGTTGGCGGATCAACGAGGGCTTCGCGCGCGGCGTGGCCGGGTTCGCGATCCTTTTCCTCTTCGCGTACGCGATGAGCTGGATCTCGGCGGTGATCGGGCTGTCGGTGAAGTCGGTCGAGGTCGCGCAGAGCGCGGGTTTCATCTGGATGTTCCCGCTGACGTTCCTGTCCAACGCGTTCGTGCCGACCTCGTCGCTGCCGTCGGTGCTGAGACCCGTGGCCGAGTGGAACCCGATCTCGTCGGTGGTGCTCGCGCTGCGCGAACTGTGGGGCAACGCGCCGGCCGGCGCCGCCAACGGCACCGGGTTCCCCGCTCAGCACCCGATCTGGCTGTCGATCGGCTGGTGCCTGCTGATCCTGGCGATCTTCGTGCCGATGTCGATCGCCCGCTACCGCCGCGCCCGCCAGGCTGCCCAGAGCCCGAGCAGCACCACGGGCAGCGCCGCGTAGTAGAAGTAGTACGCGTCGGTCAGGTCCAGCCCGAACAGCTCGCGCG
>NZ_JBFAIU010000654.1:0-1789 GCF_040654855.1 Asanoa sp. NPDC050611 | reverse complement strand
TCCGATCTGTCGTGGTGGCACACCGTATCTCTTACGGTTCGACGCTCGGAACTGCCTGGGAACGCGCTAGGAAGAAGTGGTGAGGCCGCCGCTAGGCGTCGACCTCCCGCTTGTCCTCGGCCCACATCGTGTGGAAGGAGCCGTCGCGATCGACGCGGTGGTACGTGTGCGCGCCGAAGTTGTCCCGCAGGCCCTGGATCAGCGCGGCGGGGAGCCGGGGGCGGCGCAGCGCGTCGAGGTAGGCCAGCGACGAGGAGAAGACCGGGGTGGGCACGCCGCCGCGGATCGCGGTGACGAGGACGCGCCGCCAGCTGTCGAAGCCGTTCGCGACGGCCTCGGCGAAGTACGGCGCGACCAGCAGGCTCTCGAGGTACGGGTTCTCGGCGTACACCTCGCGGATCCGGTCGAGGAACTTGGCCCGGATGATGCAGCCGCCGCGCCAGATCGTCGCCATCGCGCCCGGGTCGATGCCCCAGTCGTTGTCCTTGCTGCCGGCGCGGATGTGGTCGAAGCCCTGCGCGTAGGCGACGATCTTGGACGCGTAGAGCGCGTTGCGCACGTCCTCGACGAACTGCTTGCGGTCTTCCACGAGGCCCGCGATGTCGGTGTCGGCCGCGCGTCCCTCGTAGGTCCGCTGCGCCGCCTCGCGCTGCTTGACGTGGCCCGACAGCGAGCGCGCGAAGGTCGCCTCGGCGATGCCGGTGATCGGGACGCCCAGGTCGAGCGCGCTCTGCACGGTCCAGCGGCCCGTGCCCTTCTGCTCGGCGCGGTCCTGGACGACGTCGATGAACGGCTGGCCGGTCTTGCCGTCGGTGTGCGCGAGCACCTCGGCGGTGATCTGGATGAGGAACGAGTCGAGGTCGCCGCTGTTCCACTCGCGGAAGATCTCGGCGATCTCCGCGGGCGAGGCACCGAGACCCGCCCGGAGCAGGTCGTACGCCTCGGCGATGAGCTGCATGTCGGCGTACTCGATGCCGTTGTGCACCATCTTGACGAAGTGCCCGGCCGCGCCGGGACCCACGTGCACGCAGCACGGGGTGCCGTCGACCTGCGCGGCGATCTTCTCGAAGATCGGGCCGAGCTTGCGGTAGGACTCGGCGGAGCCGCCGGGCATGATGCTCGGCCCGAGCAGCGCGCCCTCCTCGCCACCGGAGACGCCGGTGCCGACGAAGTGCAGGCCCTTGGTCGCGAGGTCCCGCTCGCGGCGGGCGGTGTCGACGAAGTGGGCGTTGCCGGCGTCGATGACGATGTCGTCCTTCTCGAGCAACGGCACGAGCTCGTCGATGACGGCGTCGGTCGCCTTGCCGGCCTTGACCATGATGATGACCGCGCGTGGCCGCTTGAGCGACGCGACGAAGTCGGCCATCGACTCGCTCGGGATGAAGTCGCCCTCGTCACCGTGGTCCGCGACCAGGCTGTTGGTGCGCGCGACGGTGCGGTTGTGCAGTGCCACGCTGAACCCGCTGCGGGCCAGGTTGCGGGCGAGGTTGCGACCCATCACCGACAGGCCGGTCACGCCGATCTCGGCGCGAGCTTCCGTGCTCATCTACCCCTCCGTGCTCTTCTGTCACGCCGGACGTCGGCGCTCGTCGTCGCTGATCGGTGAGCCGCCGTCCGTGCTGACGCGGGTGCCCCGTTCGGGCGGTGGTAAACCCTTTTTGCCCGGTTAATCCCGGTGCCGCGGCCGTGGCCGCGCGGCGGCCAGCAGGCGCGCGATGGCGCGTACTCCCGGATGGTCCTGGATCTCCTCCCGAGACAGCGGCAGCGGCAGCCGCCAGTTGGGGTACTG
>NZ_JBFAIU010000653.1:0-1816 GCF_040654855.1 Asanoa sp. NPDC050611 | reverse complement strand
CTATTCCGCTCAACCTGAGCCCTGTGATCTGCGTCACTCGTTGCCGACGAGCACCCTGATCCACTTCCGCTCGCCGAAGCTCTCGACACCCAGCCCCACTCGCGCATCTCGACCTTGCGCACCTTGCCGCTGACCGTCATCGGGAACGACTCGACCACCCGCACGTACCGCGGGATCTTGTAATGGGCGAGCTGCCCCTGGCAGAACGCGCGCACCTCGTCGAGCGTCACGGGATCACCGGCGTCCCGCACGATCACGCAGGCCATGATCTCCTCGCCGTACTTCTCGTCCGGCACGCCGATCACCTGCACGTCCGAGATCTTCGGGTGCCGGTACAGGAACTCCTCGATCTCCCGCGGGTAGACGTTCTCGCCGCCACGGATGATCAGGTCCTTGATCCGGCCGACGATGTTGACGTAGCCGTCGGCCCGCATCGTCGCCAGGTCGCCGGTGTGCATCCAGCGCGCCGCGTCGAGCACCTCCGCGGTCTTCTCCGGCTCGTCCCAGTAGCCCAGCATCACGGAGTAGCCCCGCGTGCACAGCTCCCCCGGCTCGCCGCGGCGCAGGGTCACGCCGGTCGCCGGGTCCACGATCTTGACCTCGACGAACGGCAGCACCCGGCCGACCGTGCCGGTGCGCCGGTCGAGGTCGTCGTCGACCCGGGTCTGCGTCGACACGGGCGAGGTCTCCGTCATGCCGTAGCAGATCGACACCTCCGACATGTGCATCCGGTCGACGACCTTCTTCATCACCTCGACCGGGCACGGCGAGCCGGCCATGATGCCCGTACGCAGGCTGCTCAGGTCGTGGTCCGCGAAGTCCGGCAGGTCCAGCTCCGCGATGAACATGGTCGGCACGCCGTAGAGGGACGTGCACCGCTCGCCGGCGACGGCCGCGAGCGTCGCCGCGGGCTCGAACGACGGCGCCGGGATGACCATGCACGCGCCGTGCGAGGTCGCCGCGAGGTTGCCCATCACCATGCCGAAGCAGTGGTAGAACGGCACCGGGATGCAGATCCGGTCCTGCTCCGTGTAGCCGCACAGCTCGCCGACGAAGAAGCCGTTGTTGAGGATGTTGTGGTGCGAGAGCGTCGCGCCCTTGGGGAACCCGGTCGTGCCGGACGTGTACTGGATGTTGATCGGGTCGTCGCTGGTCAACGTCGCGGCGCGGGCCGCGAGGTCGGCCGCGGTCGCGCCGGCGGCCCGCGCCACGAGCGCGGTCCAGCTCGGGTCGTCGAGATACGCGACGGTACGCAGCGCGGGGCACTCGCCGGCCACGGACTCGACCATCTCGCGGTAGTCGCTGCCCTTGTGCGCGAGCGCGGACACCAGCACGGAGATCCCCGACTGGCGCAGCACGAACCCGACCTCGTGCCGCCGGTACGCCGGATTGATGTTGACCATGATGGCCCCGACGGCCGCCGTCGCGTACTGGACCAGCACCCACTCGGGCCGGTTGGGCGCCCAGATCCCGACGCGGTCGCCCTTCTGGACACCGAGCGCGAGCAACGCCCGCGCCAGCTCGTCGACGTCGGCGGTCAGCTCGCGGTAGCTCCACCGGCGCCCGCTGGGCACGTCGACCAGGGCCTCGCGATCGGGAAAATGGCCGGCGGTGCGGGCGAGGTTCTGCCCGATGGTGTCGGCCAGCAACGGAGTGTCGGATGGTCCACTGGCGTACGCGAGCTCACCGGTCATGCCGCCTCCTGGGTCGCGATCCCCCCAACCGGCACGCTACCGGGCGCCTGTCGTGGTGGCCCTGCTGTTCACCACCGTGGCGGTCGGTCTGCGTCGCGCGCTGCGCGTGCGAGACTAGGTAA
>NZ_JBFAIU010000652.1:0-1835 GCF_040654855.1 Asanoa sp. NPDC050611 | reverse complement strand
GTTGACCTGGGGCGGCGAATACATCCACTCCGCTCCGTGGTCGGTCGGCGACCAGGGCGTACGGTCCCGGACCATCTCGACCGCCAGGCGCCCGGACTCGTGCGCCTGGGCCAGGAGCCGGCTGTCCGCCGCCGGCAGGCCCGCCGTGCCCGGCAGCGTCGTGCCCAGCACCTCGGCGAGCAGGCCCATCGTCGAGGCCGTACCCATCGTGTTGCAGTGGCCCTTGCTCCTGATCATGGCCGACTGCGACGCCTGGAAGTCGCGGTTCGAGAGCGTGCCCGCGCGGACCTCCTCCGAGAGCCGCCACACGTCGGTGCCGCAGCCCAGCGGCACGCCCCGGAACGTCCCGGACAGCATCGGGCCGCCGGGCACCACCAGCGCGGGCAGGTCCACCGAGGCGGCGCCCATCAGCAGCGACGGGATGGTCTTGTCACAGCCGCCGAGCAGCACCACGCCGTCGATGGGGTTGGCCCGGATCATCTCCTCGATGGCCATCGCGGCCATGTTGCGCCACAGCATCGCCGTCGGGCGGACCTGCGTCTCGCCCAGGGACACGACGGGCAGTTCGAGGGGTACGCCGCCCGCCTCCCAGACCCCGTTGGCCACGCTCCGCGCGACTTCCGTCAGGTGCATGTTGCACGGTGTGAGGTCGGAGGCGGTGTTGGCGATGGCGATCTGGGGCCGGCCGTCGAACGCCGAGTCGGGTGCGCCGCGGCGCATCCAGGCCCGGTGGATGTACGAGTTGCGGTCCTGACCGGCATACCACGCGTCGGAGCGGAGGGGGGCAGGCATACTGCCCATTATCAAGATTCGCCTGATCGGGTGGCAGGGGGTGCCGTGCGCGCGTTCGTCGTGGTCGGGCCGGGCCGGGCGGAAATTCAGGACGTAGCGCCCCCGGTGCCACGAATCGGCGAGGTGATCGTCGACGTCGAGCGGGCGGGTGTCTGCGGCACGGACGCCGAGTTCTACTCCGGGCACATGGCCTACCTGCACAGCGGCGACGCCGCGTACCCCATCCGGATCGGTCATGAATGGTGTGGCGTGGTGTCCGACGTCGGCGCCGACGTCGACGGCGCGTGGCTCGGCCGGCGGGTCACCGGCGACACCATGCTGGGGTGCGGCAACTGCCTGCGGTGCCTGAGCGGGCGGCAGCACCTGTGCGCCGACCGCTTCGAGATCGGCATCCGGGGCGGCTGGCCGGGCGCGCTCGCCGAGCGGCTGCCGGTGCCGGTGCGGGCGCTGCACCCCCTGCCGGACTCGGTGGACGCCACGCTCGGCGCCCTGGTCGAGCCCGGCGGCAACGCGTTGCGGGTGGTCGAGGCGGCGGCGGTCACGGCGACGACCCGGCTGCTGGTGCTCGGCCCGGGCACGATCGGCCTGCTCACGGCCCAGATCGCGGCGGCCCGCGGCGCCGAGGTGCACCTGCTCGGCCGCGACGCGCCGTCCCTCGCGTTCGCCCGCGACCTGGGCTTCGCGCACGCCTGGACGAGCGCCGACCTGCCGGACGATCTGCTGTTCGACGCTGTGGTGGACGCGACGAACGCGACCGCGCTGCCGGGCTTCGCCGTGCGCCGGGTCGAGCCCGGCGGCCGGGTCGTCTACATCGGCATCGCCGAGGAGCCGTCGTTCGTCGACACCCGGGACCTGGTGCTCAAGGACGTCACCGCGGTGGGTGTGCTGAGCGCGTCGGGCGGCCTGTCCGGCACGATCGAGCTGTACGCGACCGGCGCCGTCGACCCCCGCCCGCTGGTCGCGGCCACGGTCGGGCTGGACGAGGCGGCGCCTCGCGCGGCGTCGCCGCGACGGTCGCACCCGTGTTGGCGGCGATGTCCTCG
>NZ_JBFAIU010000651.1:0-1846 GCF_040654855.1 Asanoa sp. NPDC050611 | reverse complement strand
CGAGGTGCGCAACCCGCACACCGCGGTCGCCGGGCCCGCGCAGGACCTGCTGCGCCGGATCATCCTGCTGATCGAGCACTGCGTGTCGATCGACGTCCGCCGCGGGTGTCCATCGGTGGCCTAGCGGGCGCCGCCGTTGACGTACAAGGTCTGGCCGCTCACGTAGGCCGCGTCGTCGCTGGCCAGGAAGGCGATCACCGCGGCCACCTCCTCCGGCTGGCCCACGCGGCGTAGTGGCGTGACGTCCGCGGCCAGCCGCTGGTGATCCTCGGGCGCTGCCCCGACGCGGGTCGCAGTCGCGGCGGTCATGGCCGTGGCGATGTAGCCCGGGGCCACCGCGTTCACGTTGATGTTGAACGGGCCCAGCTCGATCGCCAGCGTCGCGGTCAGGCCCTGGACGCCCGCCTTGGCGGCGGCGTAGTTGACCTGGCCCCGGTTGCCCAGCGCCGACCGGCTGCTGAGGTTGACGATCTTGCCGTAGCGGGCCGCGACCATGTGCTTCTGTACCGCCTGGCAGCAATGGAACATGCTGGACAGGTTGGTGGTCAGGACCGCGTCCCATTCGGCGGCCGACATCTTGAAGAGCAGGTTGTCGCGGGTGATGCCGGCGTTGTTGACCAGGATGTCGATGCGGCCGTGCTCGCCGGCCACCGCCTCGACCATCGCCGCCACCGCCGCCGGGTCCGTCACGTCGCAGCCGTAGCCGGTGGCCACGCCGCCCGCCGCCTTGATCTCGTCGGCCGCGGCCGCGCTGCGGTCGGTGTCGAGGTCGACCACCGCCACCCGCGCGCCCTCGCCGGCCAGCCGGCGCGCGGTCGCCAGACCGATGCCCTGCGCCGCGCCGGTCACGATCGCGACCCGATCCGCGAACCTCTCGCTCATCTCGCATCTCCCTGCTCAGGTGTGGCTTCTCAGCGCTCAACGAGGACGGACGTGCCTTGGCCGACGCCGACGCACATGGTGGCCAGGCCGCGGCGCGCGCCGGTGCGCCGCATGCGGTGCAGCAGCGTGGTGAGGATGCGCGCGCCGGAGCAGCCCAGCGGGTGGCCGATCGCGATCGCGCCGCCGGACGGGTTGACCAGCTTCTCGTCGATGCCGAGCTGGTCGACGACCGCCAGCGACTGCGCCGCGAACGCCTCGTTGAGCTCGGCGGTCTCGATGTCGTCGAGGGTCCAGCCGCGCCGTTCGAGGACCTTGCGGGTCGCCGGCACGGGGCCGATGCCCATCACGTCCGGGTGTACGCCGGCGCTCGCACCGCCGACCCAGCGCCCCAGCGGCTCGACGCCCAGCTCGCCCAGCGCCTCCTCGCTGACCAGCACCAACGCGGCGGCGCCGTCGTTGAGCGGCGACGAGTTGCCCGCGGTGACCGTGCCGTCCTTGCGGAACACCGGCTTGAGCTTGCCGAGCTTCTCGAGCGTCGTGTCGGACCGGATGCCCTCGTCGGTCTCGACGGTCGCGCCGTCGGGCAGCGTCACGGGCAGCAGCTCGGCGGCGAACTCGCCGGCCGCCGTCGCCGCGGCCGCGGCCTGGTGGCTGCGCAGTGCGAACGCGTCCTGCCGGTCGCGCCCGATGTCGTAGCGGCGGGCCACCTCCTCGGCGGTCTCGCCCATGCTGAGCACGCCGTGCAGGTCGCGCATCCGCGGGTTGACCAGCCGCCAGCCGAGCCGGGTGTCGAAGATCTCCATGCCGCGCGGCAGGCCTTCCTCGGGCCGCGGCAGCACGAACGGCGCCCGGCTCATCGACTCGGAGCCTGCAGGGTCCCGTACCAGGTGTCGGTCATGTGCCGGACGGTCTGCAGCGCGATCGCGGCGATGGCGAGCTTCCAGGCGCCGGCCCCGCCCGCACC
>NZ_JBFAIU010000650.1:0-1846 GCF_040654855.1 Asanoa sp. NPDC050611 | reverse complement strand
GCAACGGTCCGGAGCAGACCGACCCGTCCGGCAAGCCGCGCAAGCGACTGCCCAGTTGGGACGACGTGCTCTTCGGCAGCGCGCCGCAGCGCGAGTCTTCCTGAGTTTCGCGCCACGCCCGCCGGTGGCAGGGTGTGGGAATGGACTTCACGAACCTGGGCCGCACGGGCCTGACGGTTTCCCGCGTGTGTCTCGGCACGATGAACTTCGGACCGAAGACCACCGAGGCCGACAGCTTCGCCATCATGGACCGCGCACTCGAGCACGGCGTCAACTTCTTCGACACGGCCAACGTGTACGGCTGGAAGCTGGGCGAAGGCGTCACCGAGCAGATCATCGGCCGCTGGTTCGCCCAGGGCGGCGGCCGCCGGGACAAGGTCGTGCTGGCCACCAAGGTCTACGGACGGATGGGCGAGTGGCCGAACAGCAGCGGCCTGTCGGCCCGGCACATCATCCGGGCGTGCGAGGACTCCCTGCGCCGGCTCGGCACGGAGACGATCGACCTGTACCAGATGCACCACATCTCCCGGACGACCCCGTGGGACGAGATCTGGCAGGCGATGGAGCTGCTGGTCGCCCAGGGCAAGGTCGTCTACGTGGGCTCGTCGAACTTCGCGGGCTGGCACGTGGCCGCGGCCCAGGAGTCAGCGGCCCGCCGGGGTTTCCTCGGCCTGGTGTCCGAGCAGTGCCTCTACAACCTGGTCGCCCGGGGCCCGGAGCTGGAGCTGATCCCGGCGGCGGAGCATTACGGCCTGGGCATCATCCCGTGGTCGCCACTGCACGGCGGCCTGCTGAGCGGGGTGCTGCGCCGCCTTGCCGCGGGCGAGGCGAGCCGGGCGAAGGAAGGCCGCGCGGCCGAGGACCTGGCGAAACACCGGGACTCGATCGAGGCGTACGAGAAACTCTGCGCGGACCTGGGCCACGAGCCGAGCAACGTAGCGCTGGCTTGGCTCCTCTCCCGCCCGGGCGTGACGGCCCCGATCATCGGCCCACGCACCCTGACCCAACTCGACGGCGCGGTGACCGCGGTGGACATCGACCTGGACAAGGCGACGCTGGCCAAACTGGACGAACTGTTCCCGCCGCAAGGCAAGGGCGGCCCGGCTCCCGAGGCCTGGGCCTGGTAGCTCGTCCGCGGACTCAGAGAAGCCAGTTGGTGAGCCGTTCGTAGCTCGGGTTCGGACCGAGGTGGCTGCGGACCAGGAAGAGCTCGCGCACCGGCCACGTCGGGCCGGTGTATTCGTTGAGCTCGGCCCGGTCCGCATCCAGGTCGGCGCGGGGGATGCGGTTTCCGGGCCGCGCGATGGTGAGGTGGGGCTTCCACGGACGCTCGTCGTAGGGGAAGCCCGCATGCTTCAACTCGCGCCGCAACGCCTTGTGCAAGGTCCGCATGGGATCAAGGTCGCCGGTCACGCCGACCCACATCAACGTGAACGCACCGCGCCCGAATCGCCCACCGCCGGCGAGCGCCAACTCCGGCACCTTCGGCCGCGCCGGGTCCCCGGTGGCGGCCCTGCGTGGATCCGCGGACACCACGTCCTGGCCTCCCCGATCACCGCCCGCCACCCCGCGACCCGCGGTGCGGGCACCAGCCAGACCGGATGCGATCGACCCGCCGCCTCCCCCGCCAGACGCAGTCCGTACTTCGCCTACCTCACCAGGCGCGATCGGCCGGTCCGGCACCTGGCGGGGCTCAAGGGACGCCCGCCGTCGCGGCTCACCGCGGCCGCGGACGGCTCGGTCGCCGTCGTCCTCTCCCGCGCGGACGCGGGCGGCTCGGCGGGCGGCCCGGGCCGCGAGCGGGGAATTGCGGTCCACCCCCTGCCCCCCCGCCTGCTCAACGGCG
>NZ_JBFAIU010000649.1:0-1854 GCF_040654855.1 Asanoa sp. NPDC050611 | reverse complement strand
CGAAGGAGAAGCTGCTCGCGACCGGCATGGGCTGGGTCGAGGGCTTCAGCGCGGGCAACGTCAAGCTGATCGGCGCCCTGGTCGCCGCTGGGTGCGAAGCCGCTCGGGCCGCGGAGCGGCTCCCCGGGCGGGCCACCGAAGCCGGACGACTCGGACTGAGCGGGCGAATCGGACGGTGCGCTCACGGCGCGGCCGTAGACCCGTGGCTGTGGCGGTGCGGTCGCGGGCGGTGGCAGTTGCTCGTCGGAAGCCGGCTGCACCCGGCTCGCCGTCGGCACCGATGCGCTCGCGCTCACCGCGCGCCCGGCCGAGGGCGGGCCGCTCGGCGGCCCGGACGTCTGGCCGGGGCCGCCCTGGCTGGGCACCGCCGGGTGGCCGCCGGAGCGCTCCTCCGCGTCGGGACCGAACCGGGAGACCGGACCGGACTGCTGCTCCGGGGCGCCGAACTGGCCCGGGTCGACCCGCACGGCACCCATCGGCACCGAGGCGGCTCCACCGACCCGCGCGGAGCCGACGGAAGCCGACCCGACGGACGCGGAGCCGGTCGGCGCGCCGCCGCCGGGCGGGCCGCCGCTGGTCGGCGTGGTGCCCTGCGGCGGGACGGGCGACCCGAAGCCGCTGAAACCACCGGAATCGCCTGGGCGGCTGGGCTGCTGCCCGGCGCCGGGGCCACCGTCGGAGGTCGGCGCCCAGCCACTCGGCCCGGGGAATCCGTTCGGCGCACCGTAGGACGGCCCGCCCGAGGACGGCTGGTTGCCACCGGGATCGGTCGGCTGCGGTATCTGCACGCGGCCGGTGTGGGAGCTGTCGCTCGCCGTGCGCGGCTGCGGCACGCTCGCCGGGTATTCGGCCTTGCCGTGGTAGTCGATCGCGCCGAAGCCACCGTTGTCGGACGGCTCGCCGGGCGGGAACGCGCCGAACGACGCGCCCGGGACGCGGGTCTGCTGCGGGGGCAGCGGCGTCGGCTCGGAAGCCTGCGGGATCGGGGCCGGGGCCGGGGTGTACGGGGCCGGCGGCGCGTCGGGACGGCGGCCGTTGACCCCACCCTGGTCGGCGTACGGCTCGCCCGGGCGACCCTGCGGCGCACCAGCGCCCCACGCCGGCTGGGCGCCCGGCGGGTTCCACTGGTCGGTCCGCTGTGGTGGGTCGTAGCCCGGCGGCGCCCAGGACTCCCCCGCCGCGCGGCGCCGGGGATCGTTCTCTGGATACCGGGGACCGCCCGCGTCCGGGGCAGCCTCGTCCGGCTCGTAGCCGGGATGCTGCGGACCCTCGGACGTCATCTGCGCCTCCTCGATCGCGGAACAGCGGCCCACCCGTCATGCCGATGGAGGGCAGCCCGCCCAACCGTACCGGGCGGTGCGACGGGTAGGAATCCCGGTGCTGTGAGCAGCACCGCTACGGCGGATCCGGTAACCGTGCCAATACGAAAGGCCCGCCCGGACGAGCCGGACGGGCCTTGGTGACAGCGAGCGACTATCGCTGGCTGCGCTGCGAGATCGCGATGATCTCGGCGCGAACGGCCGGCGAGTTGGTCTCGCTCAGCGCGCGCTCGAGAGCGCGCGCGCGGCGCATCTGCTGACGGTGCGAGCGGTAACGGTCCAACATGGTGCTCATTGCTGTGCTCCCCTGGTCTGCACCGGTCGCCCCCAACCGGTGTCGCTATCCATTGAAGCTCATTTGCTCGCCGTCTGCCAACGATTATTAGGTGAGCCGCACCACCGGCCGAACAAACAAAGGTCATCGGCAAAGTGGACTGAAGACCGCCGGGTCCGGGAGGCCTTTCCCGAGGTGCCGGTGCAGGTCGAGGTCACCACCGTCGAGGAGGCGATCGAGGCGGTGGAGGTCGGCGCCGCC
>NZ_JBFAIU010000648.1:0-1886 GCF_040654855.1 Asanoa sp. NPDC050611 | reverse complement strand
GGATGTCCACAGCGGACGGGAACGTCATCGACGCGTCCTCCGCCGCGGCTCGGCGAGGGTGGCCGGCGGGCGGCCATCCAGACCGACGCGTCCATCAACCCCGGCAACTCGGGTGGCCCTCTGGTCAACGCCCGCGGCGAGGTGGTCGGCGTCAACACGGCGATCGCGACGCTGGAGGGCGGCGGCAACATCGGCATCGGCTTCGCGATCCCGGTGGAGCGGGCCCGCGCCGCGGCACAGCAGATCATCAGCAACGGTGGATAGCGTCGAGCGATGCGGTTGCTCGTGGTGGAAGACGAGGAGGACCTGGCGACGGCCGTGCGTCTCGGCCTGACCCGGGCCGGTTACGCGGTCGACGTCGCGCCGGACGCCGCGGCCGCATACGACCGGCTCTCGTACACGGCCTATGACCTGATGCTCCTCGACGTTAACCTGCCGGACTCCGACGGCTTCGCGATGTGCCGGGCGATCCGCCGTGGCGACGTGCCGGTCGAGGGCGCCGGCGACCTGCGGATCCTGATGCTGACCGCGCGCGGCGCCCTGCGCGACCGGGTCCGCGGCCTCGACGAGGGCGCCGACGACTACCTGGTCAAGCCGTTCGCGCTGGCCGAGCTGCTGGCCCGGGTGCGGGCACTGCTCCGGCGTGACACGGGCGGCGTGGGCGCGGTGCTCACGGTCGGCCCGCTGACGCTGGACGCGGCCCGGCACGCGGCCAGCCGGGACGGCGCGCCGCTCGCGCTGACCAACAAGGAGTTCGGCGTCCTGGAGTACCTGATGACCCGCCCCGGGCACGTCGTGCCGGCGGAGGAACTGCTCGAGCACGTCTGGGACGAGAACGCCGACCCGTTCACCGAGACCGTCCGGGTCACCGTGGGCACGCTGCGGCGCAAGCTGGGCGGCGCGGCGATCGAGACGGTGATCGGGCGCGGCTACCGGCTCAAGGAGGCGGCGTGAAGCGGCTGACGCAGTCGATCCGGTTCCGCCTGACGGTGCTCTACTCGACGCTGCTCTTCGCGCTGGCGGCCACCGCCCTCGGCATCACCTACGTCGCGGTCGAGCGGGCTACCGACCCCAAGCCGGTCACCAAGCAGTTCGAGGCCGAGCTGGTCAAGCACGGCGTCCGGATCGGCACGCTCGAGGTGGCCGAGGTCGACCAGATCGAGTCGGCCGTCAACTTCGGCACGCTCCAGACGATGCGCAACTACTCGCTGTACGCCCTGGCCGGCCTGTTCGTCGCCAGCCTCGGCATCGGCTGGGTGCTCTCCGGCCGCGCGCTGCGCCCGGTCGGCGCGATCGCCCGCACCACCCGCGAGATCCAGGCGACCGACCTGTCCCGGCGGATCCGGCTCGGCGGCGCCCGCGACGAGCTGCGCGACCTGGCCGACACGATCGACTCGATGCTCGACCGGCTCGACGACGCGTTCCGCGCCCAGCGCGAGCTGATCGACGACGCCTCGCACGAGCTGCGCAGCCCGCTCGCGGTGATCCGGGCCAACCTGGACGCGTCGCTGATCGAGGCGCCCGAGGCGACCGAGGCCGAGCGCGCCCGGGCGGTCGCGGTCATCGACCGGGCCGCGACCCGGATGACCCGGTTGGTCGAGGACCTGCTGGCCACCGCTCGCCGGGACGCGGGCGGGCTGGTCGACACCGACCTCGACCTGGGTGCCGTGGCCCGCGAGGCGGGGGAGGAGTACGCCGCGGTGGCCGCCGCCAGCCGGGTCTTCCTGGCCTACGACGTGCGGCCCGGGCTGGTCCACATCGGCGACCACGACGCCCTGCGCCGCGCGGTCGGCAACCTGCTGTCCAACGCGGTGCGCCTGTCGCCCCTTCACGCCATGGCCGGTGGCACACGGTCGCGCGGATCCGGCGCCAGGCCACACGCTATC
>NZ_JBFAIU010000647.1:0-1896 GCF_040654855.1 Asanoa sp. NPDC050611 | reverse complement strand
GCATCCGGTCGGCCGGCAGGTCGCCGGGATCCGTCCGATCCAGCGCGGTCACGGGCACGTCGGCCGCCGCCAGGGCGTCGAGCACGGCCCGGCCCAGCAGCCCGGCGGCGCCGGTGACCAGCACGCGGTCAGTTCTTGACCGCACCGGACAACCCGTTGACGAAGTAGCGCTGCAGCGCGAGGAACAGCACGATCACGGGCAGGACCAGGATCAACGACCCCGCCATGATCTCGTTGTACGAGGGCACCGTGCCGGACGCCAGCCGTTCCAGCGCGAGCGGCAGCGTGTACCGCGACTCGTCGTTGAGCGACACCCGGGTCAGCACGTACTCGTTCCAGGTCGGCACCGCGGTCAGCACGCCGATGGTGATCAGGGTCGGTCGGGCCAGCGGCAGGTAGACCCGCCAGAAGATGCGCAGCTCGCCGGCGCCGTCGGCGGTCGCCGCGTCGTGCAGGTCGTGCGGCACGGCCCGGAAGGCGGCGGTCAGCATCAGCACGGCCAGCGGCGCGGTCCCGTTGACGAACGGCAGGATCAGCCCGGTGTGCGTGCCGAGGATGTCGAGCTTGTTCTCCAGGATCGTCAGCGGCAGCAGCACGGTGATGCTCGGCACGAACAGCAGCGCGACGAAGAACCAGAACACGAAGCGCCGCCCGGGAAAGTCGACCATCGCGAACGCGTACCCGGCGAGGCTGTAGATCACCAGCACGCCCAGCACGGTCAGCCCGGTGACCTTCAGGCTGTTGAGGAAGTAGTCGAAGAAGTGCAGCCGGCTCCACGTGTCGGCGAGCGTGGCCAACGTCGGCCGGTGCGGGATCAGGTGGCCGCCCTCCAGCACCTCCAGCCGGTCCTTGAACGCGCCGGAGACCATCCAGGCGAACGGGTAGAGGCTGACGACGGCGTACACGGCGAGCGCGAGGTAGGCGACCAGGGCGCCCGGGGAAAGCCGGCGGCTCACCGTTGCCCCCGCAACAGCCGGGCGTTGACCACCGCGAGCAGTAGCGCCGCGACGAAGATCAGCCAGCCGAGCGCGCTGGCCACGCCGAGCGTCGGCGACAGGCTCTGGAAGAACGCCTGCTGGTACGCCTTGAGCCCGAGCACGTCGGTGTGCCCGGCCGGCCCGCCGTTCGTCATGATCAGGAAGATCTGGAAGCCCTGCATGGTGTCGCGCAGCCCGAGCAGCACGACCGCGACCGTGATCGGCACGAGCAGGGGCCAGGTGATGTGCCGCAGCCGGCGCACCGCGCCCGCGCCGTCGAGCGCCGCCGCCTCCAGCACCGCCGGGTCGATCGCCTGCAGCCCGGCCAGGTAGAGCAGCATCGCGACCGGAACGCTGCCCCAGATCATGATGACGATCAGCGTCGGCAGCGCGGTGGCCGGATCGGCGAGGAAGCCCTGCGGCCGGGCCAGGCTGCCGAGCCCGAGGGCGCGCAGCGCGAGGTTGACGGCGCCGTCGGGTTCGAGCACGTAGCGCCAGGCGTAGTAGACGGCGACGCCGGCGGTCACGTACGGCAGGAAGAAGACCGACCGCAGCGTGCCGCGCAGCCGGGTGATGCTGTTGAGCAGGGTGGCCAGCGGCAGGGCGATCAGCACCGTGCCGAACGAGACCGCCACCATCGCGATCCCGGTGTTGAGCGCCGCGTTGCGCATCTCCGGCGCCAGCCGCGGGTCGGCGAACAGGATGTCCCGGTAGTTGTCGAGCCCGACCCACTCCCAGGTGGGCGAGAAGCCGTTCCACTTGGCGAAGCTCAGCCCGAAGCTGTAGACGATCGTGTAGAGCCCGAGGACCAGGAACAGCACCACCGCCGCGCGCAGGGACTGTCCGATCTCGACATCGGTCACGCGTACAGCGTGGCACTGCGACCGCGGTCAGAACAGCGTCAGCTCGTCGCGCTCGA
>NZ_JBFAIU010000646.1:0-1906 GCF_040654855.1 Asanoa sp. NPDC050611 | reverse complement strand
GGGCGCGACCTCGAGGACCTGCGCGACCGGATCGACAACACCCGGTGGCCCGAGCGCGAGACCGTGCCTGACCTGACGCAGGGCGTACAGCACGCCGGCAACTGGGACTACAACACGCGCTCGATCGGCATCGAGCACGAGGGCTTCGTCGACAACCCGGCCTGGTTCACCGACGCGATGTACCGCGCGTCGGCCGCGCTGACGCGGTCGCTCACCACGAAGTACGGCATCCCGCGCGACCGGGCGCACATCATCGGCCACCGGGAGGTGCCGGGCGCGACGCACACGGACCCGGGACCCAACTGGAACTGGACCTACTACCTGCAGCTGGTCAACGGCGTCACCGGGACCGGCAGCGGCACGGTCGACACGGCCTCGACGAACCTCAACGTCCGGAGTGGACCGGGGACGGGCTACGCGGTGGTCGGCTCGGTCGCGGACGGCGCCGCGGTGACGGTCTGGTGCCAGGCCACCGGCACGACGGTCACGGGCACCTTCGGCACGAGCAACGTCTGGAACCGGATCGGCCTCAACCGCTGGGTCTCGGACACCTACGTCCTGACGGGCCACAACGGCTTCATCCCGGGCGTGCCCCGCTGCTGAGGTCGTCGCATGTCGGCGGATCGACCGGGTATGCGCTTTCGATGAACCCCGTGATCCCCGCCCAGATGAGCTTCGTCGGCAACGCCACGACCGTGCTGCGGCTCGGCGACTTCACGTTGCTCACCGACCCCAACTTCGTGCGCGCCGGCACCCGCCTGCACCTGGGCTACGGCGCGTTCACGCGGCGCCTGCTGGACCCGGCCCTCGACGTGGTGGACCCGGCCGCGCTGGACGCGGTGCTGCTGTCCCACCTGCACGCCGACATCCCGGCGAGCTGCTCGGCCAGCGCCAGCGCGAGCGCCAGCGACGCCTGGAAGGTCTCCCCGCCCGACAGCGTCCGCACGCCGCGGCGCAGGCCCGCGTCGTGGTGGTCGACGACCGAGAACTCGCCCTTCTCGTGCACGAGGTCGTACTGCCCGGCCGACAGCTCGCGCAGGATCCGCGACGCGCCCTCGACCAGCAGGTCGAGGGCTTCCTCCAGGAGCCAGCGCTCGAAGTTGTTGGCCCGCAGGTGGCCGGCGAGCGACTTGGCCACCTGGCCGTCGTGCTCGTGGGCGGTGCGCTTGTCGAGCAGACCCTGGGCCTGTGCCCGCCGCTCCTCCACCCGCTCGTGCGCCGCCGTCGCCCGCTCGACCGCCACGGTCGCCGCCCGCACGTGGTCGTCCGGGGCCGGCAGCCCGGCGTCGACGAACGCGGTGTCGAGCCGTTCGCGCGCGGTGGCGACCGCGGCGTCCGCGTCCGCGGCGCCCGCGGCGAGTGCCGCGCGGGCCGATCGCCGGGTCTCGACCTCGGCCGCCGACCAGTCGGCCAGCGCCGACCAGGAGCCGGCGAGGTCGTCGCGGGCCGTGGGCGGTGGCGCGAACCGGGCGACCGCGTCGCGGGCCGCGTCGAACTCGTGCCAGGCCGCGGTCAGTCGCTGCTCCGCCGCGGCCCGGCCCGAATTGGCCGTGCGGGCCTGCTCGCGGGCCGACTTCAGCGCCGCGACCGCGCCGTCGAGCGACTTCTGCAGCTTGGCCAGCGTCGCCAGCTCGCGGCGCAGCGCCGCGACGCCCGGCGACCTGGCGAGCTGTTCGTCGAGCGCCGCCAGTCGGGTCGCGAGCTGCTCGTGCTGGGCGCGGGCCCGGTCCAGCGTGCGCTCCAGCGCACGGGCCGACTGTTCGCGCTCGGCCACCCGCGCCTGCGCCTTGTCGTCGGCGGCCTTGGCCGCGTGGCCGGCCTTCTCGGCCGCCGGGACCGCGGAGGTCGCCGGCACCGCCGGCACCGTCGAGACCGGCTGCTCGCAGACCGGGCAGGGCGCGCCGGC
>NZ_JBFAIU010000645.1:0-1921 GCF_040654855.1 Asanoa sp. NPDC050611 | reverse complement strand
TGCGCCGGCGGTCCGACGACTTCATGGCGGTCGCCACCCCGGGCGCCGGCAAGACACCACCGGCACCGGCGGCCGCTCGGCCGCGACGAGCGTCTTCCAGTCGAGCGCCCGCCCGGGCCAGCCGAGCCGGCGGGCGGAGCGCTCGTCGAGGGCGAGCACGACCGGCGTGCTCGCCACCGAGACTCCGGCCTCGGGCACCTGGTAGGCGCCCGCGGCCCGGGCCCGGCGCAGCCAGAGGGTCGACTCGGGCAACCAGACGTCCGGCAGCGCGCCCTGCGGCGCGGTCCCACTGGGCGAGGTCGCCGGCGAATCCGATGCCGACCGCGAGGGCTCGGCGCCGGGCGTGCCCACGGCAGCGGGCGCGGTGCCGGCGAGCTGGCGGAGCACCTCGGCCGACTCCCGCGCGTCGACCGCGATGTCCAGGCAGCGGTCGCGCGCGGCGAGCCGCCGGCCGACCTCCTGCGCCGGCTCCGCCACGCTCGGCGCCACGGCGATCCGCAGGGAGGTGCGTTGCACGCAGGCGGGGTCACTGCGCGTGCGGTCCAGATAGGTGACCCCGGCCCAACCGGCCAGCACCAGCACGAGGGCGGAGCTCAACACCACGACCGGCCAGAACTCCGCTCGTCGTCGGACGCCACTGTCCGCCAAGAGTCTCTCCCCTGCGTCGTGAACGGCTCTCTCCGCGCCCGGACAGTTGCGGTAGGGCGTTGCGGATCATCGGGCGGGCGCCCTAGTGTGACGCGACCGCGAATCGTACTCGCTAGTAGGAGTGAACGAGTAGACCATGGCCGATGCTCCCGCTCGTCACGTGCTGTTCCTGAACTGGCGCGACACGCTGCATCCGGAGGGCGGGGGCTCCGAGGTCTACATCCAGCGCATGGCGGCCGAGATGGTCGCGCGGGGCTACCGGGCGACGATGTTCTGCCAGGCACACGCGCACGCGCCCGCGCAGGAGACCAAGCCCGACGGCGTCGACGTCGTCCGGCGCGGCGGCCGGCACACGGTCTACCTGTTCGCCGCGCTGGTCTACGTGCTGGGCGCGGTCGGCGTGGGTCCGCTCTCGCGCCGCCGGCTCGGCCGGCCCGACCTGATCGTCGACGTCTGCAACGGCCTGCCGTTCCTCAGCCGGCTCTACGCGCGCCGCCCGGTCGTCGCGCTGGTCCACCACGTGCACCGGGAGCAGTGGCAGGTGCTCTTCGGACCGATGCGGGCCCGGGTCGGCTGGTGGATCGAGTCGCGCCTGGCCGTCCGCGTCTACCGCGGCTGCCCGTACGTGACGGTCTCCGAGTCGACCCGCACCGAGCTGGCCGGCCTCGGCGTCGACGACGCGGCGATCAGGATCGTGCACAACGGAACCCCCGCGGTCGTCGGCCCGCCCGCGCCGCGGACGGCCCATCCGAGCCTGATCGTGCTCGGCCGCCTGGTGCCGCACAAGCGGATCGAGCTGGCGATGCGCGCGACCGCGCTGCTCTCGCTCGAGATGCCGGGCCTGGAGCTGGTGATCGCCGGCCAGGGTTGGTGGGAGGAGCCCCTGCGCCGGCTCGCGGCCGACCTGGGCATCGAGGAGTGCGTCCGGTTCACCGGATTCGTCACCGAAGAGCGCAAGCACGAGTTGCTCTGCGGTTCGTGGCTGGCGCTGGCGCCGTCGCTCAAGGAGGGCTGGGGGCTGACGATCGTCGAGGCCGCCGTGCACGGCACGCCGTCGGTCGCGTTCCGGTCAGCGGGCGGCGTCTCCGAGGCGATCCTCGACGGTACGACGGGCGTGCTGGTCGACGACGAGGTGGACTTCCTGCGGGTCGTGCGCCGGCTACTGCGTGACGCGGAGCGACGCGCGGAGATGGGCCTCGCCGCCCGCGCCTACGCGCAGCGGTTCAGCTGGGAGTCTTCCGGGGCGGCCTTCGCCGAACTGGTCGCGGCCGCC
>NZ_JBFAIU010000644.1:0-1933 GCF_040654855.1 Asanoa sp. NPDC050611 | reverse complement strand
GAGGAGACCGAGGCGGAAGGCGCCTCCGAGCCGGAACCCACCGCGGAGCCCGAGGTCGAGGCGTCGGCGGACACGGTGCGTACGTCCTCGCTCTTTGCGCCGAGGGCCGCCGCGTTACGCGGCGGTGGCTGTCGCGGAGGACAGGTCCTCGAAGACCGCGCGGTTGTGGGTGAACGCCCGCCTCACCTCGTCGATGAAGCGGTCCTGCTCCGGCGGCGACCACGGCGCCCCGTCGAGCAGCTCGCGGTAGCGGCGCTTGACCGCGCCGGCCGCTACGCCGGGAAACTCGTAGAAGCGCGTGGCTTCGGCGGTTACGCCGTACTCGCGGCGGAGCGCGCGTTTGACCATCTGGCCGCCGGACAGGTCGCCCAGGTACCGCGTGTAGTGGTGTGCGACGAAGGACGGCGCGTCCGTGAACGCCACCGCGCGCAGGCGCGTCAGGTAGGCCCGGGTGGCGGGCAGCGGCGTGATCTCCGTGCGCCAGCGGGGGCCCAGCAGATGCAGCAGGTCCGCACGCAGTGCCGGAAGCCGGTCCAGGCCGAAGCCGACGAACTCGCCGGCCACCGGGTCCGTGCGCAGCGCCTCGGCCGCCCGCTCCAGCGTCTCGTAGATGAAATGGTGCTGGCTCGCCAGGCGCGCGTAAGCGGCAATGTCCAGCCGCCCTGCCATCAGGTCCGTCACGAACGTGGTGGTCTCGGCCGCCTCGTGGTCGGCGCGGGTGAGGCTGCGGACCCGGGCCGCCAGGCCCAGCTCCGTCTCGGCTACGTCGACCATGTGCACGTCCTTCCCCCACCCGGCCGTGAGTGGACCTGAGCTTAGGCGACCCTAAGTTGACGGTCCAGTGCTGTCGCGCGGACGGTGGGTAGGTGATCGATCCGCGCCCGCCGTCGTTCGCCGACCGGCTGACCGCCCCGCTGCGGAGCGCCGGCGAGGTCGCGCGGATGATGCGCGAGAAGCGCCCCGGCGCCGCCGCGGGCAGGCAGGCCCGCGCGGTGATCGCCGGACCGCAGCGGACCGCGCTCCCGCCGGCCGGCCCGGCGGCCACCGACGTGACCTGGGTCGGGCACGCGAGCTTCGTGGTGCGCACCGGCGGACTCACGATCCTCACCGACCCGGTCTGGTCCACGCGGATCCCGCCCCTGATCCCCCGGTTCACCCCACCGGGCGTGGCCTGGGCGGGGCTGCCGCGGATCGACGCCGTGGTGATCTCGCACAACCACTACGACCACCTCGACGCGCCGACCGTCCGCCAGCTGCCGCGGTCCACGCCGATGCTGGTGCCCGCGGGCCTGGCCCGGTGGTTCCGGCGCCGCGGTTTCACCGACGTCACCGAGCGGGACTGGTGGCAGTCGCGCCGGATCGGCCCGGTGACCTTCACGTTCGTGCCGGCGCACCACTGGAGCCGGCGCCGCCTCTTCGACACCAACCGGACCCTCTGGGGCGGCTGGGTGCTGGGCGCCGACGGCGGTCCGGCCGTCTACTTCGCCGGGGACACCGGCTACGGCCACCGGTTCGCCGAGATCGCCGCCCGGATGCCGCGGCTCGACCTGGCCCTGCTGCCCGTCGGCACGTACGAGCCGCGCTGGTTCATGCGCGACCAGCACATGAGCCCGGAAGAGGCGGTCGAGGCGGCGACCGACCTGGGCGTCCGCCGGGTCGTCCCGATGCACTGGGGCACCTTCCAGCTCAGCACCGAGCCTCCGCTGGAGCCGCCGGAGCGCCTGAGCGCCGCCTGGCTGGCCGCCGGGCGTGACCCCGGCGACCTGTGGCGGCTGGCGGTCGGCGAGACGCGGACAATGTAGGTATGCCCGAAGACCTGACCACCGCCCTCGCCGAGGTGCGCGACCTGCTGCTCGACCCGGCCCTGACCCGGGCGGTTCCAGAACATGTCGACCGCCGACGGCGGGCTCGCCGTGCAGTGGGGCGACACGGG
>NZ_JBFAIU010000643.1:0-1960 GCF_040654855.1 Asanoa sp. NPDC050611 | reverse complement strand
CAGTCGCTCCGGTACACCGCGCTCTTGCCGACAAGCTCGGCGCTATTTGTGCGGTTGAAGAGGATGTCGCCGTCGGTTAACGAGAGCTTCTGGACCTGCCGATCGTCGTCCCGCTGCTCACGCCGCTGTTCAACCATGACTCGCCGCGGCTGTTCGGCTTCCCGACGTTCTACTGGCTGCAACTGCTGTTCATCGTCCTCGGCGTTTCGACGACCACGGTCGTCTACCAGATGACCAAGAAGCGGCGGTGAGCACGATGGGCGACCACGTTACCGAGATCGTCATCTTCTCGCTGCTGTTCCTGCTGGTCAGCGGCATGGGCTTCGTCGCCGCGCGCTGGCGGGCGCCCAACGACATGGCCCACCTCGACGAGTGGGGCCTGGGCGGGCGCAGCTTCGGCGGCTGGATCACCTGGTTCCTGGTCGGCGGCGACCTCTACACCGCCTACACGTTCGTCGCGGTGCCGGCCCTGCTGTTCGGCGCGGGCGCGGCCGGCTTCTTCGCCGTCCCGTACACGATCATCATCTATCCGCTGGTCTTCCTAGTCCTGGTGCGGCTCTGGTCGGTCTCGCACCGGCACGGTTTCGTGACGCCGGCCGACTTCGTGCGGTCCCGGTTCCAGTCGCCGACGCTGGCGCTGCTGATCGCGATCACCGGCATCGTGGCGACGATGCCCTACATCGCGCTGCAGCTCGTCGGCATCGAGGCCGTGCTCAAGACGATGGGCGTGACCGGCGACAGCGCGATCGCGCGCCACCTGCCGATCATCATCGCGTTCGCGATCCTGGCGGCCTACACCTACCAGTCCGGGCTGCGGGCGCCGGCGCTGATCGCGTTCGTCAAGGACACGCTGATCTACATCGTGATCATCGTCGCGATCATCTACCTGCCGTACAAGCTGGGCGGCTGGGGCAAGATCTTCGACGCGGCCGACGCGAAGTTCGACGCGTCACCCAACCCGGGTGACGGCATCCTGCTCAATGCGGGCAACCAGTGGCAATACATCACACTGGCGCTCGGCTCGGCGCTCGCGCTGTTCCTCTACCCGCACAGCCTCACGGGCGTGCTGGCCAGCCGCAACCGCGACGTCATCAAGCGCAACATGTCCGCGCTGCCGGCCTACAGCCTGCTGCTCGGCCTGATCGCGCTGCTGGGCTTCATGGCGATCGCGGCGGGCGTCAAGCCGCTGCCGGGCGCCAAGGAGGGCTCGGTCGACAGCAACACGGTCGTGCCGCTGCTGTTCGACCAGCAGTTCCCGTCGTGGTTCGCGGGCATCGCGTTCGCCGCGGTCGGCATCGGGGCACTGGTCCCGGCCGCGATCATGTCGATCGCCGCGGCCAACCTGTTCACCCGCAACATCTACAAGGAATACCTGAAGCGCGACGCCTCGCCGGCGCAGGAGGCCAACGTCTCCAAGATCACGTCGCTGGTCGTGAAGATCGGCGCGGTCGCCTGCATCGTGTTCCTCGACCCGCAGTTCTCGATCGACCTGCAGCTCATCGGCGGCGTGATCATCCTGCAGACGCTGCCTGCGGTCGCCCTGGGCATCTACACCCGCTGGTTCCACCGCGGCGGCCTGATCGCCGGCTGGGCGGCGGGCATGCTGCTCGGCTTCTGGATGCTCTGGCAGATCCCCAACGCCGCCACGGGCCGCGCCCACTTCGGCGGCTCGGCGTTCGCACTGGAGAAGTTCGGCTTCACCGATTCCAAGACCACGGTGTACGTGGGCCTGGTCGCGGTCGCCGTCAACCTCCTGGTGGCCGCCCTGGTCACACTCGCGCTGCGGGCCGGCAAGGTGCCGGACGGCGGCGACGACACGCAGCCCGACGACTACTTCGCCGACGAGGGCGACCCACGGGTCGCGGTGCCGGCCCAGCCCGCCAGCACCGACCCGGACCTCGACCCGGCACCGTCCCCAAAGGTCTGACCGCACGACCCGCGGCGCCTCCTTGTCGACTCC
>NZ_JBFAIU010000642.1:0-1978 GCF_040654855.1 Asanoa sp. NPDC050611 | reverse complement strand
CCGGCGCCGCCGGGCCGGTCGCCGCCACGTCGAGGCGGAGCATCTCCGCGCCGCGGAAGTAGTCCTCGCGGCCCAGCCACCAGACCGGGTCGACGCCCGCCCGCGCGGCGGTGGTCACCTCGGCCGCGCCCGTGTTCATCCACGCGTACCGCAGGTTCTGCGCCTTGGTCGCGTTGATGCCGGCGAGCGTGGCGAGCAGCAGCCCGGTGCCGAGGGCGACCGCGCAGGCGACCACGACCAGCCGGGTCGCGGCCTCGCGGCCACCGGCGACGGCCAGCCGGAGGCCGAGCCCGATCACGACAGCACCGCCGCGGTGACCTTGCCATCACGGACGATGACCTCGCGGTCCGCGTACGCCGCGACCCGGGCCTCGTGGGTGACCACGACGACCGTGGTGCCCTGCTCGCGGGCCGAGCTGACCAGCAGGTCCATGACGTGCTCGCCGGTCAGCGAGTCGAGTGAGCCGGTCGGCTCGTCGGCGAACAGCACCCGGGGGCGGGCGACGAGCCCGCGGGCCAGCGCGACCCGCTGCGCCTGGCCGCCGGACAGCTCGCCGGAGCGCCGCTGTTGGAGGCCGTCGAGGTCGAGCCGGGCGAACCACGCGCTCGCGTCGGCGACGGCGGCGCGCCGCTTGACGCCGGCCAGCAGCAGCGGGAGCGCGACGTTTTCCACCGCGGTCAGCTCCGGGACGAGCTGCCCGAACTGGAAGACGAAGCCGAACCGGTCGCGGCGAAGGGCGCTGCGGGCGGACTCGTCGAGGGTGTCGACGCGCTGGCCGGCGAAGTGGATCTCGCCGGAGTCGGGCACGAGGATGCCGGCGAGGCAGTGCAGCAAGGTGGACTTGCCGGAGCCGCTCGGGCCCATCACGGCGAGGATCTCGCCCTCGGCCACCGTGAGGGTGGCGCCGCGCA
Organism: Asanoa sp. NPDC050611; assembly: GCF_040654855.1. NCBI lineage: Bacteria > Bacillati > Actinomycetota > Actinomycetes > Micromonosporales > Micromonosporaceae > Asanoa > Asanoa sp. NPDC050611. Next base: position 1,067 of record NZ_JBFAIU010000642.1, on the reverse strand, counting down.
GGGCCGGGGTCTCGCCGAACGAGAGGGTGACGTCGCGGGCCTCGATCATCGGGCCACCGCCTTCGCGAGGCCGTCGAGCCGGGCCACGGTCGTGTCGATCCAGCGCAGGTCGGCCTCCAGGTGAAAGAGGCCGTGGTCGGCGAGCAGGGCGTCGACGAGGTTGCCGCCGCGCTTGACCTCGGTCAGCTCGCGCATGCGCGCCAGGTGGGCGCGGCGCTGGGTGTCGAGGTATTCCTCCGCCGGGCGGCCGAGCATCAGGGCCAGCACGACCTTGGCGAACAGCACGGTCTGCAGGTGCGGCTCGGGCTCGAGCGGCTCGACCAGCCAGGAGTTCACTTCGGACGCGCCGCTCTCGGTGATGACGTAGCGCTTGCGTTCCGGCCCGTCGCCGGGCTCGACCGCGATCACCACCTTGCCGTCGCGGGCGAGGCGGGCGAGGGTCGCGTAGACCTGCCCGAACGGCAGCGGCTTGCCCCGGCCGAAGAAGGTGTCGTAGTCGCGCTTGAGGTCGTAGCCGTGGCTGGGCTCGCGCTCGAGCAGGCCGAGGAGGGTCAGGGGAACGCTCATGCGGAGCACCATACCCCACGTGTATACGCTGAGGGTATACACGCGGCGTGCCGCTCCTGATTCGACATCTCACGGCCACCTGCTCGACACCGGCCCCGGCGACAATCCCCAGCGTGCGGCGGTTCGGTGAGCTTGAGGCGGCGGTCATGGACCGGCTGTGGTCGCGCGCCGCGCCGACCACGGTCCGGGAGATCTGGACGGACCTGTCCGCGCGCGACCTCGCGTACAACACCGTTCTGACGGTCGTCGACAACCTGCACCGCAAGGGCTGGCTGCGACGCGAGCGCGCCGGGCGCGCGTACCGCTACGAACCGGTGTCGTCCCGCGGCGAGTACGGCGCGCGGCTGATGCGCGACGCGATGGCGGAGAGCGGCGACCCCGCGTCCGCGCTGGCCGGTTTCGTCCAGGAGCTCAGCCCGGAGGAGAGCGCTGAGCTGCTGCGCGTGCTCCGCGACCGCCCGTGATCGCCGCGAACCTGCTCATGGTGGCCTGGGCGTTCC
>NZ_JBFAIU010000641.1:0-1988 GCF_040654855.1 Asanoa sp. NPDC050611 | reverse complement strand
GCCAGACCGTGGGCCGGCTGGTCGGCGACCGCCTCCTCGCCCGCCGCGCGCCGCACGAGCTGCTGCGCGCCGGCACCCTCACCGCCGCCGCCGGGCTGGCGGTCGTGGTGCTGAGCCCGTGGCCGCCGCTGGCCATCGCGGGCTTCGCGGTCGTCGGGATCGGCCTCGCCACTCCCCTGCCTGTGCTCTTCGGTGCCGCCGGCCACCTGGGTGCCGCCACCACCGGCGCCGCGCCGGCCGTCGCCCGGTTCAGCACCATGACGTACACCGGGATCCTCGTCGCTCCCGCGATCATCGGCGCGGCGGCCGACCTGATCGGCCTCACCTGGACGCTCGCGGCCCTGGCTCCGCTGCTCGCCGCCGTCGCGGCCGCGGACGTGGGGGTGCTGACCAGGCAGCCGGCCACCGTCACGGCGTAGCGAGGCGGTCGAGGTCGCGGATCATCGCCGTGTAGCCGGCGGGCGACAGCTTGCCCTGGTCGCGCAGGTCGCCGAGCTTGCCGCGCAGCTCGGTGATCTTCCGCCGCGCGTCCGCGTCCTCGCCGTTGCGCAACCGCGTGGCGATGTCGTCGACCCGCTTCCGGAGATCCTGCGCGATCTTGGGCTCGAGCTGCCCGCTCGCCTCCTGCTCGTCGATGGTGCGGTGCAGGCCGACGAGCGGGTCCACCGGCGGCACGGTGGTGGGTGCCGGCGTCCGCACCGGCGTGGGCGAGGTCGACCGCGTCGCCGGTGGGACCGTCGGCGGGGCCGTGGTTTCCGGCACCCGCGCGGTCGGACCGCTCGAGGTGGGCGCCGGGGTGCGGGTGGGTGTGGTCGCCGGCGCCGCCACCTCGGTCGCGGTCAGGGTCGGCACCGGCTCGGGCGCGGCGGCGCTGCTGGAACCACCGTCCCTGGTGGCGGCCAGCAACGACGCGAGCACGACTCCGGCCAGCGCCGCGGATCCGGCCGCCGCGATGCCCCAGACCCGCCGCCGGTCCGGAGGCGCCGGCACCGGTGCCGGCGGGCGCACCGCCGAGGACGAGGACGAGGGCGAGGACGGCAGGGACAACGCGGCCAACCGCGCCCCCACCGCGGCGGCGTCCCGCGGCCGGTCGTCCGGCGACTTCGCCAGCAGCTCCTCGACCAGCCTGGCGAGCGGCTCCGGCACGTCGGGTCGGGCCACGCGCACGTCCGGCGCCGGCTTGGTGACGTGCTGGTGCACGACACCGAGCGGCGTGGGCGCGAGGAACGGCGGCGCGCCGGCCAGCAGCGCGTAGAGCGTGCACCCGAGCCCGTACAGGTCGGTCCGCGCGTCGACCGCGTCGCCGCGGGCCTGCTCCGGCGCCATGTACCTGGTGGAGCCCATCGCGATCTCCGTGCGGGTCAGCCGGGCCTGACCGGCCGCCTGCTGCAGGTGCGCGATGCCGAAGTCGCAGATCTTGACGACGCCCGACGCCGACCGGATCAGGTTGGCCGGCTTGACGTCGCGGTGGACGATCCCGGCTGCGTGTGCGGCCGCGAGGCCGGCGCAGGCCTGGGCGGCGACCGCCACCGCGTCCCCGACCGAGAGCGGCAGGTCGTCCATCGCCAGGCCGCGGCCGTCCACGAGCTCCATCACCAGGTACGCGTCGCCGCCGTCGGAGCCGAAGTCGTACACCGCCACGATGTTGGGGTGGTTGAGCAGCGCGACGGCGCGCGCCTCGCGGTCGAACCGCTCGACCAGGGTCGGTTCCGCCAGCGCGTCACGGGACACGAGCTTGACGGCGACCGCCCGGCCGAGCCGGTGGTCGCGCGCCCGCCAGACGACGCCCATTCCACCCTCGGCGAGCACCTCCTCCAGCTCGTACCGATCCGCGAGTCGCCGAGCAGCCATGCGGGGTCCTCTCCGGTTCCCAACGAAGTGATTGCGACCCGGCAACCATAGTTCACCGGAGTCGATAACGCCGGTTCGCGCCGCACCTCGTCCCAGAACGCGCGCTGGTCGGCCGGGTCCACGCCCGACTCGTCGTC
>NZ_JBFAIU010000640.1:0-1997 GCF_040654855.1 Asanoa sp. NPDC050611 | reverse complement strand
GGCAGCCAGCTGGCCCGGGCCCGCGGCACGCTCAGCCAGCTCTTCGCCGGCTGGGCCGCGTTGAGCGTGAACTGCGTGCGGACGAGCGGGACGAGTCCGCCGACCAGCGTGATCGCGCCGCCGACGTGCGCGAGCTGGACGCGCTCGAACGCGAGCGGCGCATCGCCCGGCACAGCGCCGCACCGTTGCTCACCCCGGTCGCGGACTACCGGGAGTCGGCGGAGCGCCGGGCGCGCGGGGACGCGCAGCGCCGACGGGCCGCGGCCGCGCGTCGGGTCGCGGTCCAGGAACACCTGCGCGCGTCGGCGAAATGGGGTCCGGACCCGTACGGGCCGATGCTGCTGGCCAGCTTCGCCGACCTGGCTCCGCAGCTGTTCGGCGCCGACGACCTGAATGGCGTGCTCACCCGGATCGTGAAGTTCACGGTGGACATCGTGACCGGCTGCGACTGGGCCAGCATCACCCTCACGCGGCGCGGAGAGCTGGTCGACGCGCTCTCCAACGGCACGGTCGCCGACGAGCTCGACCAGGTCCAGTTTGGCTCGGGCCAGGGCCCGGCCATCGACGCGATGGCCGGCACGCATCCGGTGTACGTCGCCGACCTGGGTGGACCGACCCGGTGGCCGGTGCTCGCCGGCACCGCGGCGGACCTCGGCGTGGCCAGTGCCCTCTGCCACGGCCTGTTCGTCCTGCAGTCGGCACAGTGGTCGGCGGTGGGTTCGCTCAACCTGTACGGCGGGACGCCGGACGCCTTCAGCGAGACCGACCAGGACTTCGCGTCGATCGTGGCCGCGTACGTCGCCGTCGCGGCCGCCATGAGCCACCGCCGGGAGGAGGTCGACCGCCGGGAAGCGGCCCTCCATCGTGGCCTGAGCTCCCGCGACGTCATCGGCCAGGCCAAGGGCATCCTGATGGAGCGGCAGCGGCTCTCCGCCGGTGAGGCGTTCGACCTGCTCCGGCACGCGTCCCAGCGCCTCAACCGCAGGGTCGTCGACGTGGCGCGGCACCTCACGGACACCGGCGAACTGCCCGGCTGAGCTTTCAGGTCGAGGGCGGCCCGAGCCGGCTGATCTCGTAACCGTCGGGATAGGACTTCGTGACGATGCCGTCCGCGAACAGCGCCGTCGCCCGTGGCCGGTGGAAGTGCCGGATGAGCCGGGCGCGGGCCTTGAAGCCCAGGTGCAGGCCGGCCCGCACGGGCCAGGCGGGCGGGCCCACCTTGGTGGCCGCCCGCAGGTGCGGGTCGTAGAGCGCGCTGACGACCGCGTTGCCGAGCGGGGCGAGCGACCGGGGGAGCCGGTCGACCATCCGCATGCGGGTGGCCCGCTCGATGGCCGCGGCGTTCTCGTCGGGCCGCAGTCGGTCCCGGTCGTACGCCTCGAACCAGGCCTCCAGCTCGGCCAGTGAGCCCGGCATCCCGGCGATGTTCATCAGCTCGCCCAGCTCCCGGTAGAAGCCGTAGCTGGCCTCGCGCTCGTGGCAGCAGGGCTTGCGCCACCCGTACCGGTCGAGCCACCGCATCGGCACGATGGCTAGGCACGCGAGCACGTAGACGAACTCGTCGCTCGGGACGTCGCGGTGCGGCCGGTGCAGCTGGTTGATCCGCCGGATGGCGTCCCGGCCGCGGGGGTGGTCGAAGCCGTGCACCACGATCTCGTACATGAGCAGGCCCGTGTCGTCGAGCCGGCGTTGCGTGCGCCGCGTCAGCTCGCCGGTGCCGACCAGGATCGCCGCGACCTCCGGCATCGAGAACGTGCGGATGAACGCCAGGTTGAGGCCCATCCGCATGTCCCACGGGAACTCGTGCCGGACGGTCGTCTGGTAGATCGCCACGTGGTCGCGTCGCGGGTCGAGCGCCCGGATGCGTCGGAGGTTCGCGTATCGGTCCTTCACCGCCGACGAGCGTAACGAAGGACGGCCAGGGCGGCGTGCCGCCCTGGCCGTCACCGGGAGGGGCGCTAGGGGAGGGAGAAACTGTCGGGCATGACCGGCACGGC
>NZ_JBFAIU010000639.1:0-2003 GCF_040654855.1 Asanoa sp. NPDC050611 | reverse complement strand
GGTCAGCCGAGGTGATGCGTATCTGTAAGCAGAGCAAAGCGGGTGCGGGCAGGGCGGCCGCGGGCAGGCCGGTTCAGCGCTGGAACGTGAAAAGGCGGCGGCCCGGAACGAGGGCGTGGCCCGGGCCCGCGTAGCGGTGCGCGCCGACCCCGAAGCCCGCGTCCTGGGCCGAAACGAACAACGGCTCGAACCCGGCCGCCGCGAACCAGTCCAGCATCCGGGGCACCAGGTCGGGCTCCTCACGGTGCCGGGTCCAGACGACGACCCCGCCCGGTGCGACGAACTCCGGTGCCGCGGCCACCGTCGCCGCCACGTCCGCGTCGGAGATGTTGCCGAACACGCCGCAGAAGAGGGCCAGGCGGGCCGGCACCGCGCCGGCGTACGCGTCGGTCTGTGCCGCGTCGCCCGTGACCACCTCGACCTTGGCCGGCAGGGCCGCGGCGGCCTCCCGGGCGCGCTCGGCCAGGGTCGGGTCGAGCTCCACCAGCCGGGCCGTGACGTCGGCGGCGCGCGGGTGGTCGGTGAGCACGCCGAGCAGGTCGCGGCCGTCGCCCGCGCACATGCTGACCACCGGGATCGGGCCGGGCGGAGCCGCGTCCAGGGCCAGGCGGATCTGCTCCCGCACGGCGGTCAACCGGCGCGAGAGCGAGGACGACGGGTCCGCGTACGCGCCGTGCCAGTCGACCCAGTCCATCAGTAGACCAACGCCTGCGCGCCGTCGGCCAGCGTCTCCTCGACGAAGGCCGCCGCGCCCGCGATGCGTACACCTGGGATGACGTCCGCCTCGGTGATTTCCCGGCGGGCGGCGCACTGGGTGCACAACGTGACGCGGCCGGCGGCGAGGACCGCCGCGAGCAGGTCCTGCAGCGGGGCCGAGTGGGGCAGTTCGAAGGTCTCCGCCCGACCGGGGAGCGCGAACCAGGACGATTCTCCGGTCAGCCACAATGAGACGTCGGCCCCGGCGGCAACCGCCGTCGCGGCGACTGTGAAGGCCTGGGCACACCGCTCCGGCGCGTCCGCCCCGGCGGTGACCTTGACGATCAACGTACGAGCCATCGGCTCAGCATAGGATCGTTCGCGTGGTGACCGAGATCGGGTTCGTGAGCCTGCTGGTGGCAGGCTTCGGCGCGCTGGCCGGTGGTCTGGTCTATCTGGCAGCACGCGTAGCAAGGGGCAGATGGTGACCGACGAGAACCCGATCGCACCCCCGCCGTGGCTCAACGCCCCGCCGGTGGAGCCGTATCCCTTCGTGGAGACGTACGACCTGCGCGAGGGCCCCGACCTGCACCCGGCGCTGCAGCCCCTGCTGCCGTACATCGGGCTGTGGCGCGGGCGCGGTCGGGGTGGCTTCCCCACGATCGAGGACTTCGACTACGGCCAGGAAATCAAGATCACGCACGACGGGCGCCCGTTCCTCTACTACGAGTCGCGCGCCTGGGTGATCAACGAGGAGAACCTGCCGGTCAAGCCGGCGGGCCGTGAGACCGGCTGGTGGCGCCCGGTGCTCGTCGACGGCCGCGCGACGGGTGAGCTCGAGGTGCTGATCACCACGCCCACCGGCATCATGGAGATGCACATCGGCAAGATCGATGGGACCCGTGTCGAGATGGCCACCGACCTGGTCCTGCGGACGCCGACGGCGAAAGAGGTTACCGCCGGCCACCGCCTCTACGGCATCGTCGAGGGTGCGCTGCTCTACGCGCAGGACATGGCCGCGGTCGGCCAGGAGATGTCACCCCACCTGTCGGCCCGGCTCATCCGCGTCGGCGGCTGATCCGCTCGGCCGGTACGCACCTCCCCACATACGACGGATCCCGGCACGGCCGATCGGCGTGCCGGGATCTTGTCGAGTGCTGCTCAGCCGAAGCGGCCCGTGATGTAGTCCTCGGTCTTCTTCTGGCTCGGGTTGCTGAAGATCTTCTGGGTCGAGTCGTACTCGATCAGCCGACCCGGGTCACCCGTCTTGTCGATCGAGAAGAACGCCGTGCGGTCCGAGACCCGCG
>NZ_JBFAIU010000638.1:0-2004 GCF_040654855.1 Asanoa sp. NPDC050611 | reverse complement strand
GCCGGGCTCCACTTGTCGGCGGTCAGGAACTTCGCCGTCGTCGCGTCCGACCAGGCCGTCGAGGGCAGCGGCGCCGTGCCGACGTGGCGTTGCACGATCGGGTCGTCGGGGTGCGCGAGACGCCACTCGCGCTCGACGATGTCGGCGATCTCGCGGCTGTGCGAACCCTCGACGCGGATGCTCGCGTCGAGCCGGAACAGGGACATGGGCATCTCCAAAGCAGTTTTGCTGATGTGTCAGCAAACCTAGACAACGAGATGCTGATGCGTCAACAAACGCCGGGTAAGATCGACCACATGACCGAACCGCGCTGGCTGGATCCCCGGGAGCGACGCATGTGGCGGGCGTACCTCCGCATGCAGCGTGCGATCGAGGTCGCCCTCGTCCACCAGCTCGGCACGACCGGCATCTCCCGCCCCGACTTCGAGGTGCTCGTGCCGCTCTCCGAGGCCGACAACCGCAGCATGCGGGTCCGCGACCTGGCGAGCTGGCTCGGCTGGGACCGCAGCCGGATCTCCCACCAGCTCCGCCGCATGGAGGAGCGCGGGCTGATCACCCGGGAGGACTGCGTCGAGGACGCGCGCGGCACGGTGGTCCGGCTCACCGACAAGGGATACGAGGTGACCGTCGTCGCCGCGCCCGGGCAGGTCGCCACCGTCCGCCGGGTCCTGGTCGACCTGCTCGAACCCGACGAGGTCGACCAGCTCACCGCGATCGCCGAACGCGTCGCGGCCGCGGCCGGCTACGCCAACCTGCCGTACTCGGACGACTAGCGCAGGATCGCCGCCCACTGGCGCAGCCGGTCGTCCTCCGAGGTCAGCACGCAGTCGCCGCAGGTGCCGCCGCCGGGGATCCGGTAGTAGAGGCAGCAGTTCGCGCGCACCAGGAAGCGGCGCGCCGACGACGCGTCCGGGCGGATCACCGACCCCGTGCCGGCCAGCGGCGCCAGGGTCGAGGCATGGTCGAGGACGGCGCCCACCCGCGAAGCGTGTCGCGGCATCGTGTCGGCCAGCACGCCCGCGGCACCGGCCAGCGCCGACGCCACGTTGCCCCAGAGCACCTTCGACGAGAGCCGGAACGTGTCCCGGAACACCTCGAGCAGCGGGGTCACCGTCTCGGCCAGCGGGCCGGCGACCAGCTCAGCCGCGATGCCCGCCGGGGACAGCTCGGCGCGCGCGGCGACCGTTCCGTACGCCATCGGCATCGGTCCTGACGCCACCGGCCGCCACCACAGGTTGGCCCGCGTGGCCAGCGGCAACGCCCCACCCGCGACGGCCGCGCCCAACGGCGGCGACAGCAGCCGCGCCGACACGCCCATGAACCAGACGGACGCCACCACCCGGGACGGCACGTCGGACGGGGCCAGCCCGAACGCGCTGACCAGCGTCGATCGCGCCACCGACACCCGCGAGTGGACGACGTCCGGCGTCAACAGCTCGGTGAACGGGCGCCAGCCCCCATCCGCCGACCAGGCCTCCCACGCGAAATATGGTCCGATCGCGGCAGCGGCCGCCAGCGCCGGGCCCGCGGCGGCGGTCTTATGGGGCGGCACGCGTGTGAGCGTAGACCTATCGATGAGGCAGACTCGCCCCATGCGTCAGGTGCTCGTCATCGGGATCGGGGCCGGCGACCCTGACCAGCTCACCATCGAGGCGGTCAAGGCGCTCGGCCGGCTCGACGTCGCCTTCCTGGTCGACAAGGGCGACGCGAAGCGGGACCTCACCGACCTGCGGGAAGACCTGCTCCAGCGGTACGGGCCGCAGGCGCGGACCGCGACCGTGGCCGACCCGGAGCGGGACCGCGCGGCGACGCGGTACGCGAGTGCCGTCGACGACTGGCGCCGCCGGCGGGCCGCGACCTTCCGCGATCTCATCCGCGACGAGCTGACCGAGGACCAGACGGGCGGCTTCCTCGTCTGGGGTGACCCGGCCCTCTTCGACAGCACGATCGGCATCCTCGACGACATCGACGGCGTCGCGTTCACGTACACCGTGATTCCCGGCA
>NZ_JBFAIU010000637.1:0-2006 GCF_040654855.1 Asanoa sp. NPDC050611 | reverse complement strand
GGTGCTGGCACCGCTGCACCGGGTCACGGACACCGCCCGTCGCATCGCCCGCGGCGCGGATCTGAGCCTGCACGAGCGGATCGGGCTCACCGGCGGCGACCACGACGTCAAGGAGCTGGCGGACACGTTCGACACGATGGTCGAGCGGCTGGACCGGTCGTTCGAGGGCCAGCGGCGGTTCGTCGCCAACGCGTCGCACGAGCTGCGTACGCCGCTGACGCTCAACCGCGCCCTGGTCGAGGTCGCGATGAACCGCCGCACGGCGTCACCGGACGTGACCCAGCTCGGCGAGACCCTGCTGGAGATCAACAGCCGGCAGGAGCGGCTGATCAACGGGTTGCTGCTGCTGGCCCGCTCGGAGCACGAGGTGGTCGACCGGCAGGAGATCGACCTGGCCGACATCGCGACCCACGTGACGGCGCAGGCGGCCGAGGAGGCCCGCGCGGCGTCGGTGACCCTCACGGAGGCGGCCGCACCCGCGCTCACCAGCGGCGACGCGGTGCTGCTGGAACGGCTCGCGCAGAACCTGGTGGAGAACGCGGTCCGGCACAACGTCGCCGGCGGGTTCGCCCTGATCAGCACCCGGACCGGGCCCGGTGGTGGCGCCGAGCTCGAGGTCGCCAACACGGGACAGGTCATTCCGGCGTACGAGATCCCGGGGCTGTTCGAGCCGTTCCGGCGCCTGGACGCGGACCGCCTGGTCACCGCGAAGGGCGCCGGCCTGGGCCTGTCGATCGTCAGATCCGTGGCCCGCGCGCACGGCGGCGACGCGACGGCCCGCCCCAATCCCGGTGGTGGCCTGGTCGTGACGGTTACCTTGCCAGCTGCCCGCGTTCCATGATGTGCTGGTCCCGCTCACGGAACTGACCGAGCCGGAAGCGGCGAGGTGGTGGATGACCGATCCGGACGTGGTCGCGGGACGCTACCGCGTCGTGCGGTCGCTGGGCGCCGGTGGGATGGGCCGGGTCTGGCTCGCCCGCGACGAGATCCTGCACCGCGACGTCGCGATCAAAGAGGTCCACGTGCCGCCGCAGGGCTCCGACGAGCACGGCGAGCTGCGCGACCGCACCTTGCGCGAGGCGCGCGCCGCGGCCCGGCTGAGCCACCCGAGCGTCGTCCGGGTCTTCAACATCGAGTCCGACGGCGAACGCGACTGGATCGTCATGGAGTACGTCCGGTCCCGCTCACTGCTGGAGGTGCTCCGGGAGGCCGGGGCGCTGCCGGTCGACGACGTGGTCGAGATCGGCCTGGCCGTGCTCTCCGCCCTCGCCGCCGCCAACAAGGCCGGTGTCCTGCACCGCGACGTCAAGCCCAGCAACGTGCTGATCGCCGAGGACGGGCGCGTGGTGCTCACCGACTTCGGCTCCGCCTCGCTCGACGAGAACGCGGGCGCGATCACCCGGAGCGGGGTCATCGTCGGCACACCGCAGTACATCGCGCCGGAACGGGCCGAGACGGGCATCGCCACACCGGAGTCCGACCTGTGGTCGCTCGGCGCGACGCTCTACCACGCCGTCGAGGGACGCGGCCCGTACGCCCGGACGACCATCATGGAGACCCTGTCCGCGCTGGCCAACGAGAAGCCGCACGGGATGACCCGCGCCGGCCCGCTGGCACCGGTCATCCGCGGCCTGCTCCGCAAGGATCCGCGGGCCCGGATGACGGCGGCCGAGGTGGAGCGTCGTCTCACGACGCTCGCGTCCGCGCGCACGGTCCGGCTGCGGCCCGCGGTCCGACCGGGCTGGCGCCCACGCCAGTGGCACTGGCTCACCGCGGGCGCGGCGGCCGCGGTGCTCGCGGTCGGGCTGATCGCGGTCAACACCGACGGCACCCGCAGCGGTGGCGGCGGTGCCGGCGCGGAGATCGAGGACGCGCGTTCACCCGTCGGTGCGGCGGCACCGTCGCCGCGGGACATCCCCGCGGGTTTCCGGTGGTGGTACGACCCGAACGGGGTCCAGATCGCGTACCCGGCCGGTTGGGAGATGCTGCGCGAGACGTCGGACGCC
>NZ_JBFAIU010000636.1:0-2007 GCF_040654855.1 Asanoa sp. NPDC050611 | reverse complement strand
ACATCGTCAGCTCGCCCGCGCCGTCGACCCGCCCGGCCTCGTTGCCGGCGTCCGCGGGGGTCAGGCGCAGCACGGGGTGCAGCCCGGTCTGGTGGGAAACCAGGTGCAGGTCGTCGGCGTACGTCTTCTCGCCGACGACCGGAGAGATGTTGAGCCACGAGCCGCGGTAGCTGAACGGGATGTCCTGGATGGAGAACTGTGGACCGGACGGGGCGACGGTCATGGGCGGCAGGTGCCTTTCTGTGGTGCGGTCGGTCGGTCAGTCCTTGACGGCGCCGGCGGTCACGCCCATCGAGACGTACCGCTGGGCCAGGACCAGCAGCACGGCGGCGGGGACGGAGGCGACGACAGCGGTGGCCATGATGGCGTTCCACTGCTGGTTGTTGTTGCCGATGTAGTGGTAGATGCCGAGGGTGATCGGCTGGTGGTCGCTGCCGCCGGCCAGGGTCGAGGCGAAGATGAAGTCCGACCAGGACCACAGGAACGCGAACAGGGAGACGGTGACGATCGAGTTGCGACTGAGCGGCAGTACGACCGACCAGAAGGCGCGCAGCCGGCTGGCGCCGTCGACCACGGCGGCCTGGAGCAGTTCGTCGGGAATCCCGGACATGAAGGCAGTGAAGATCAATACGGCGAACGGCACCGCCAGCGTCGAGTCGGCCAGGATCAGGCCCGGCAGCGTGTTGAGCACGCCGAAGGTCAGATAGGTGGCGTAGAAGCCCATCGCCATGATGATTCCCGGGATCATCTGGGCGATCAGCAGCACGAAGCTCAGTGCCGTCCGGCCGGGTGGCCGGAGTTTCGCCAACGCGTATCCGGCGGGGGCGGCCAGCGCGACGGTCAGCGCCACCGTGCCGAGACCCACCAGGAAGCTGGTGCCCAGATACGGCAGCTGCTGGTCGAACACGGCTCGGTAGCCGTCCCAGGTGCCGTCGATCGGGAGCAGGTGCGGTGGGCTGGCCCGCATGTCCTGGTCCCGGGTCAACGAAACGTTGATCATCCAATAGACCGGGAAGAGCATCAGCCCGGTCAGCACCAGCCCGACGCCGGTCTTCCATCGGGCCCGGGGCGTCGACGTGGTCATCGCAGGTGCTGCCTCCGCTCGATCCGGATGTAGAGGAGGCCGGCGACCAGGGCCATCACGATGAGCAGGTTGCCGATGGCCGCAGCCGGACCGAACTCGGGCAGCAGGTTGCCGAAGCCGAGCCGGTACGACCAGATGGCGAGCGTGGCCGAGGAGCCGGTCGGGCCGCCCTTGGTCATGATCCAGATGATGTCGAAGACCTTCAGCGTGTAGATCAGTCCAAGCAGCAGCGTGATCGCGGAGACGGGGCGCAGCAACGGCAGGGTGATCGACCAGAATCGCTGCCAGGCCGTCGCACCGTCCAACGCGGACGCCTCGTACATCTCGGTCGGGATCGCCTGCAGGCCGCTGTACAGCACCACGAGGTTGAACGGGATGCCGATCCAGATGTTGGCGATGGTCACCGAGGCGAGCGACCAGCCCGGCGAGGTGAGCCAGTTGACCGGTGCGATCCCGACCGCGCCCAGAGCGGCGTTGACCAGCCCCGAGTCGCTGTTGAGCAGCCACGACCAGGTCGACGCCGAGACGATCAGCGGCAGCAGCCACGGCACGAGGATCAACGCCCGCAACGTACGGGACAGCGGGAAGTGCTGGTGGAAGAAGAGCGCCAGCGCCATGCCGATGGAGAACTGGAACGCCAGGGACACGCCGGTGAAGACCAGCGTGTGCGCCAGCGTCGGCCAGAACGCGGAATCGGAAAGGACCGTGCGGAAGTTGTCCAGGCCGGCGAAGGGCGCACCGCCCTGCACGAACGAGCGAACGGTGTACTCGCGCAGGCTCAGTTCGACGTTGCGGTAGAGCGGATAGGCGTAGAAGGCCACCAGGTAGACGGTCACGGGTGCCAGGAAGCCCCACGCCAACCAGCGGCTGGGCCGGCGGGTGCGGGACGCCGGCGGTCCGGGTGGGGCGGCGGTCGCCGCCCC
>NZ_JBFAIU010000635.1:0-2024 GCF_040654855.1 Asanoa sp. NPDC050611 | reverse complement strand
GCACCGCCATGAACAGCAACGTGTTCCAGAGGGTCTGCCGGAACAGCAGGTCGCCGGCGATCGAGCGGTAGTTGTCGAGGCCTCGTCGGGGCCGGTCAGCGCCCGGTCGGCCGGCGAGTCGACGGCGACGAGCAGCAGCGGCGAGCCGGCCCGGTCGAGCGCGTGCCGGACCGCGTACGGGCCGGCGGCACCGGACGCCCGCCGGCTGACCTGGATCGTGCCCGGCACCTCTCCGGCGGCGAGGGCACGGGCGAGCGAGACGAGGTCGGTGGACTGCGTCATGTCTGCCTCCAGGGATGCGCGTTGCGGTTAGGTTAGGCTAACCTCTCGACGATTCCAACCACTGGAGGCAAGGTGAACCAGTCGCGGCCGAAGGCGAAGCTCTCCCGGGCGCTCGGCATCCCGCTGACGCAGAAGTGCGTCAAGTACTTCGAGCGCCGGCCGTACCCGCCGGGAGTGCACGGCCGCGCCCGCCGCAAGGAGACCGACTACAAGGTCCGGCTGCTGGAGAAGCAGCGCCTGCGGCACCAGTACAACGTCAGCGAGGTGCAGCTGCGGCGGGCGTTCGCCGAGGCGCACCGGGGCACCGGCAAGACCGGCGAGCGGCTGGTCGTCAGCCTCGAGTGCCGGCTTGACGCGCTGGTCCTGCGGGCCGGCTTCGCGCGCACGATCTACCAGGCGCGGCAGGCCGTCGCGCACGGCCACATCGCCGTCGACGGGCGCAAGGTCGACCGGCCGTCGTACCGCGTCGCGCCCTTCCAGACCATCGAGGTCCGCGACCGGAGCAGGGACAAGACCCCGTTCCACGTCGCCGCGGCCGGTGCACACGTCGGCGCGCGGACGGCACCGTACCTGTCGACCTCGATCGCGGACCTGCGTACGACGCTGATCCGGTTGCCCGAACGGGCCGAGATCCCGGTGCTCTGCGACGAGCAGCTAGTGGTCGAGTTCTACAGCCGCTGATGCGATGATGGCGCCGTGACCATCGACCTTCCCACGCCGGCGGAGGCGGCCGCGATCGACGCGGTGCCGCTGCGGCAGTGGCTGCGTGACCGCCGCGCCGACGTGCTCGCCGAGATCGGCGACTACGTCGGCGTGGAGACACCGAGCGACAGCAAGCCTCTCCTCGACCACGGCCTCGACTGGCTGACCGGGCGCCTGACGGCGGCGTTGGGAGATCCGGAGACCATTGCCCGCGTACGCTCCGCGACCCACGGCGACACGCTGGTGGCCGACTTCGCCGGCACGGGCCCGCGGCGCCTGCTGCTGCTCTGCCACTACGACACGGTCTGGCCGGCCGGCACGCTCGCCGAATGGCCGTTCACTGTGGACGGTGAGATCGCCCGCGGCCCCGGTGTCTTCGACATGAAGTCCGGGCTGGTCCAGGCGCTCTGGGCGATCCGCGCCCTGGACGCCGCCGGCCTGCCCCGCCCGCCGCTGCGGTTCGTGCTCAACGGCGACGAGGAGGTCGGCAGCATCACGTCCCGACCGGTCCTGGAGGGCGCCGCCGCCGGTGTCACCGCCGCGCTGGTGCTGGAGCCCGGCGTCGACGGTGCGCTGAAGACGGCCCGCAAGGGTCTCGGCCTGCTGCGGGTCGACGTCACGGGCGTCGAGGCGCACGCCGGCCTCGACCCGGACAAGGGCGCGAGCGCGATCGACGAGCTCGCCCGGGTGGTGCTCGCGCTGCGCGCGCTGGCGGACCTCGACCGGGGCACGAGCATCAACGTCGGCACGATCACGGGCGGCTCCCGGACCAACGTGATCGCCGGCCACGCTTCGGCCACTGTGGACGTGCGGGTGACCTCCCCGGCGGAGGCGGCCCGGATCGACGCGGCCCTGGCGGCGCTGCGGCCGAGCGACCCGCGCCTGCGGGTCACCGTCGACGGTGGCTGGAACCGGCCGCCGATGACGCGTACGCCGGGAATCGCCGCCATGGTCGACCTGGCCCGCACCCTCGCCGCGGGCCTGGGCCACGTACACCCTGATCCAGCTGGCGGTCTCACCCGGGAAGATCATCGCCGGTG
>NZ_JBFAIU010000634.1:0-2042 GCF_040654855.1 Asanoa sp. NPDC050611 | reverse complement strand
GTAGAAGACGACGGCGAAGCCGCCGAACTGCCCGCCGAAGCCGGACAGGGTCTTGCCCAGCCACAGCCGGCGGAACGTGGCGTGGCGCAGCGGGGTTCGATGCTTGCCGCGGCCGGCCGGCAAAGCGTCGTGCCGGCGCAGGCATCCGCTACGACATCCGCGGTACGCGCCGGCTACCACGGGCGCTGGATGCCTCACCGCCACCACCCGATCTACAGTTCGGTCATGCGCCCCGACCTCCCGTACACCATCGCCGGTGTCGTTCTCGGCGCCTTCGTGCTGGGCGAGGCCGCGTTCGCACCGGAGGCCGCGCCGATCGGCGCGATCGACGTCGCCCTGGTCGTCGTGATGGCGGCGGCGGCCGCGGTGGGCCGGCGGTATCCGCTGGTCGCGCTGAGTGTGGTGACTGCGGCCATGCTGGCGTTCTACCTGCGGGTGCACGGCGGGGTGCCGCCCGCGTTTCCCGTCATGGGCGCGGTGTACGTCGCCGCCTGGCGGGGAAACCGTGCGGCGGCGGCGCTGGCCAGCGTGGTGTTCCTCGTCGGCTTCCTGGGCCGCGACATCTCGGTCGCGCCCAGCGACCGGCCCGCGCAGCAGATCGTGGAGCGCACGTCCCTCCTGCTGGGCTGGTTCGTGGCAGCCAACATCGCCGCGCTCGTCGCACGGCAACGCCGGGCCTATCTCGAACAGGTCGAGCAGCGGGCGGTCGAGGCCGAACGCACCCGGGACGAGACGGCGTTGCGGCGGGCGGGCGAGGAACGCCTCCGGATTGCCCGCGACCTGCACGACTCGCTGACCCACAACATCTCCCTGATCAAGGTGCAGGCCGGCATCGCCGTGCACCTGGCCCGCAAGCGCGACGACGAGCCGTCGGCCGCGCTGCTCGCGATCCAGGAGGCGAGCAGCGCCGCGATGCGGGAACTGCGGGCAACGCTGGACGTGCTGCGCGGGGACTGCGTCGGGCTGGCGCGGGTCGACGAGCTGGCGGAGCGGACGCTGGCGGCCGGGGTGCCGGTGACGGTGACCGTCACGGGCGAGCCGAGGGACCTGCCGGTCGAGGTCGACCAGGCGGGTTACCGCGTCGTCCAGGAGGCCCTGACCAACGTCGCCCGCCACGCCGGACCGGCCACCGCCCAGGTCCAGGTGGAGTACGCGTCCGCGCGGCTGACGGTCTCGGTGACCGACGACGGTGTGGCGTCGACCGCCCACCCCGTCACGGCCGGCGTCGGCCTGCGCGGCATGCGCGAGCGGGTCGTCGGGTTGGGCGGCACGCTGCACGCGGCGCCGAGAGCCGGCGGCGGTTTCGCGGTGGAGGCCAGGTTCCCGCTGGACGGCGCGGCGTGATCCGGGTCCTGATCGTCGACGACCAGGCCCTGATGCGGGCCGGATTCCGGGCGCTGCTCGAGGCCGAGGACGACCTGGACGTCGTGGGCGAGGCGGCCGACGGTGCCGCCGCCGTGGAGCTGTCGACGCGGCTGCGGCCCGACGTGGTGCTGATGGACGTGCAGATGCCGGGACTCGACGGCATCGAAGCCACCCGACGCATCGCCGCGGACCCGGACCTCGGCGCGGTCCGCGTCCTGATCCTCACCAACTACGGCCTCGACAACTACGTCTTCGGTGCGCTCCGGGCCGGCGCCAGCGGGTTCCTCCTGAAGGACGCGGACCCCGCCGACCTGCTGCAGGCGGTCGCGGTGGTGGCCCGCGGCGACGCACTCCTCGCCCCGACGGTCACGCGCACGCTGATCAGCGAGTTCGTCACCCGCGCACCGGCGGACCCGGTGGCCGGCCGGGACGTGCTGACCGCCCGCGAACGGGAGATCGTCGAACTCGTCGCCCAGGGCCTGAGCAACGAAAAGATCGCGGCGCGCATGGTGATCAGCACACTGACGGCCAAGACCCACGTGAACCGGGCGATGACGAAACTGCACTGCCGCGACCGCGCCCAACTGGTCGTCTGGGCGTACGAGTCAGGCCTGATCACCCCACGCCGACAAACGCGCCCCTGAGGCCGCACCGGCGAGCTGCCCGGTGCGGCCTCC
>NZ_JBFAIU010000633.1:0-2043 GCF_040654855.1 Asanoa sp. NPDC050611 | reverse complement strand
GTGGTCGGCCTCGACCTCGGCACCCCCGCGCAAGTCTTCGGCACCGCCCGCGACGACAGCGTCGCCGCCGGATCGGGGCGCACGCCGACGTCGGGCCGCCGCTCGGTTCACCGCGTTTGGTCACCGCGGCCACATCTGGCGGCAGCCCGGCCACGATCGCGTCGATGCCGCGGAGGCCGCCGCCGGCGAACGCTCAGCCGAGCGGCCTGACCGGCTCCTCCCCGCTGTGCCGCCACCGAGTCGGCGGCAGCCCGGCGTGGCGCCGGAAGGCACGACTGAACGCAGCCTCGGACCCGTACCCGAGACGAACCGCAACCTCGGCCACGGTGACCTGGTCGGCGAGCAGCCGCTTGGCGTGCTCCATCCGGATCCGGGCAAGGTAGCGAGCCGGCGAGTCACCCACGGTCTCCCGGAACCGCTTCGCGAACGCCGACCGCGACGCGAGCGCCACCCGCGCCAGCGCCTCCACCGTCCAGGGCGACCCCGGCGCGTCGTGGATGGCCTCGAGCGCCCGAGCCACGTCGCTGTCCCGCAGCGGCACGGACAGCAAGGGCAGGCTGCCGCAGCCGGACTCCACCCAGTTCCGGATGGCAGCGGCGGCGACGACGTTGGCGAGCTGGGTGACCACCGATCGCGATCCCGGCCGGTCGCCGCAGACCTCGTTGGCCATCGCCTCGATGAGCGCGACGACCAACGGCTCACGGGAGGTGAAGCAGCACGCGACCAGCACGTCGGGCAGCACCGCGACGGTCTGAGCCGCGGTAGGCGACGCGGCGTCCATGTCACCGGTGTGCACGACGGTCTCGCCACGCGCCACGAGCGTGTAGTCGCCACCTCGCGGGAGCAGCAGAAAGTCCCCGGTGTCGAGCCGGGCACTGGTCGTGCCCCGGACGTCGACCGCGCCCCGCGCGACGAAGTGGAACCGCATGCCACCGCCGCGCACCTCGCGGCGTTCAGCCCCGGCCATCGTCTCCTTGCGGTACGCGTCCACCGACCAGCGAAGCCGTTCCAACACGTCACTCAGATCATCGACAGTCTGCGGCACAGTCACGACGTGTCCAGCGCCACCACCGCGGAACGCATTCCCGCCGTGTCGATCGCCACGGCCCGGAAACCGATGTCGCAAGATCCAGAGGGATACGCTAACCCGCCGTTACCAACGCCACGGGGCGCGATCCGCGCTGGCCGCGGCACGCACGCCGCCACAGGCAGCGACCAGCCGCGACGGGCCACCAAGGCGCCCACGAACCGGTGGCCTAAGACCGTTGCCCACCCGGCAGCCTGCGCACCCGAGATCCGATCTGGCCCAGTCCCGGTACGTCGCCGGACCCGATGCACGGCACCGGGCATCGAGGCCCGGCACAGGCCTCTGAGCACCAGGCACTGGGCGCCAGGCCACCGATCACCCGGCCATCGAGCAGCCGGCCACTGAGCGCCAGGCACCGGGCACCAACGCCGCCGCAGCGGCCGGGCCGCGTCACAAAGTCCGCGAGCCGGACGCCCAATCACGTCACCCCGAGCCACGGCCGGTCGGGGTTCCGCCGCCTTCTGGCGGCGGAACCCGCGTCACGCGGCGCCGTTCAGACCGCCGGTTTGCTCGTGTAGACCGTCGGGTCGCCCTGGATCAGCCAGATCTCGGGTGAGTTGATCGGTAGGAAGGACCGGTCGCCGCCCGGCTCTCGGGTCGTCGGGACCGAGTCGCCGCTGGGTAGGTGCATGATGAAGTTGACCGGCTTCGTGTCGTCGGCCAGCGGGATCGCGTAGTCGGCCCAGCCGTCGGCGCTCACCCCTGACCGCGGCCAGGGCTTGTCCCACGCGACCTGCGCCAGAACCTCCGGCGCCACCGCGTCGCCCCACATGTGCAGGCCCCAGCCCGCCGCCGGCGGATCGCCGTAGTCGCCCGCCGGGCGGTGGTAGTGGACCGTCGCCGACGTCGCGGGCGGGCCGGCCGCGCGGACCCGCCGGGCCTCCGAGGTCGCCCCCGGGCCGGCCAGGCCGCCGGGTAGGAGCACCGCCCGGTATTCGACCGGTGTGTCGGCCGCC
>NZ_JBFAIU010000632.1:0-2046 GCF_040654855.1 Asanoa sp. NPDC050611 | reverse complement strand
GGCGATCGGCGAGCAGCTCTGGCAGAACCGCGCCGTGGTCTGGCGCACCGGCCTGGCCAGCGGCGAGAACGCCCTGGTCGGCCTGCTCCTCGGCGCGGCCGTGGCCCTGCTCGCGGCGATGGTCGCCGCCTGGTTCACGTTCCTCGGCGAGGTCTCGATCCCGGTGGCGGCGGCGCTCAACGCGCTGCCGATCATCGCGCTGGCACCCATCCTCAACAACATGTTCGAGTCGACCAGCAGCGTCCCCCGGCGCCTGGTGGTCGCGATCGTGGTGTTCTTCCCCGTGTTCGTCAACGCGCTGCGCGGGCTGCGCGAGGTGGACCCGATCCACCGGGACCTGATGGCCAGCTACGCGGCGCGCGGCTGGACGTTCACCCGGCTGGTCCGCCTTCCCGCCGCCCTGCCGTTCGTCTTCACCGGTCTGCGCCAGGCGTCCTCCCTGGCGGTGATCGCGGCGGTGGTCGCGGAGTACTTCGGCGGTCTGCAGAACGGCCTGGGCTCCCGGATCACCTCGGCGGCGGCCAACACCGCGTACCCCCGTGCCTGGGCCTTCGTGGTCGGCGCGTGTGTGCTCGGCCTCGTCTTCTATCTGGTGGCCCTTCTCCTGGAGCGGCTCGTTATGCCCTGGCGGAGGGTCTGAACAACCGGAGGACCAGATGCGCAACAGATTCCGCCTCGCCGGCGCCGTGCTGGCGCTGTCCGCCATGGTGCTCACCGCGTGCGGCACCGCCGACGAGCCGGCGCCATCGACCGGCAGCGGCGGCACCACCAAGGTCAAGCTCCAGTTGCAGTGGTTCGTCCAGGGCCAGTTCGCCGGCTACATCGCGGCCGCCGACCAGGGTTTCTACAAGGAGCAGGGCCTCGACGTCGAGATCCTCGAGGGCGGCGTCGACATCGTCCCGCAGACCGTGCTGGCGCAGGGCCAGGCCGACTTCGCGATCGCCTGGGTGCCCAAGGCACTGGCGTCCCGCGAGCAGGGCGCCGAGATCACCGACATCGGCCAGATCTTCCAGCGCTCCGGCACGTACCAGGTCTCCTTCGCGTCTTCCAACATCAAGTCCCCGGCCGACCTGCGCGGCAAGAAGGTCGGCAACTGGGGCTTCGGCAACGAGTTCGAGCTGTTCGCGGCGATGACCAAGGCGGGGATCGACCCCGGCAAGGACGTGACGCTGGTGCAGCAGCAGTTCGACATGCAGGGCCTGCTGCGCAAGGACATCGACGCGGCACAGGCGATGAGCTACAACGAGTACGCGCAGCTCCTGGAGGCCAAGGACCCGGCGACCGGCCAGCTCTACAAGCCGGAGGCCTTCACCGTGCTCGACTGGAACAAGGAGGGCACCGCGATGCTCCAGGACGCGGTGTGGGCCAACACGGCCAAGCTGGAGTCCGACCAGTCCTACCAGGACACCGCGGTGAAGTTCCTGGCCGCCTCGATCAAGGGCTGGGCGTACTGCCGGGACAACCCGGAGGCCTGCCGCGACCTGGTCGTCAAGCGCGGTTCGAAGCTCGGCGCGAGCCACCAGCTCTGGCAGGTCAACGAGGTCAACAAGCTGGTCTGGCCGGCACCGGCCGGCGCCGGCGTGATCGACGAGACGGCCTGGAGGGCCACGGTCGACCTGTCGATGACGACGAAGAACGCCGACGGGCAGACGGTGCTGACCAAGGCTCCGGAGGGTCTCGCGTACACGAACGACTATGTCCGCAAGGCACTGGACACGCTCAAGTCGCAGAACGTGGACGTCAACGGCAGCGGCTTCACCCCGAAGACGGTCACCCTGACCGAGGGCGGTTCCTAGCGCCAGTCGCGGGCGGCGACCCGGATCGCATCACGCACCCGGGTCGCCGCCGGGCTGAGCACGGAGTTGGCGCGCTCGGCGATGAAGCCCGTGTTGATGGGCGGATCGTCGGGCTCCAGCAGCGGCACCAGCGTGCCGGCCGCCCGACTACAACATTGGAATGCCGACCGAGCGAGCCTGGCGGGAGCGTTGCCTCGCGCGCGTTGCCGGAGCGGTGCGGGATGGCCGCACTCGCTCGGGTCGCCGCGCC
>NZ_JBFAIU010000631.1:0-2052 GCF_040654855.1 Asanoa sp. NPDC050611 | reverse complement strand
CGTGGTCGGCGCGGTCGTGGGCGAGCTGTTCGCCTCCGACGCGGGACTGGGTTATCTGATCACCTCGTCCGGCGGCAGCGGCAACACGGCGCTCGGGCTTGAGCAGAAGGTTGCCCACCAGGCCGCCGTCGCCGGCTGTGGTGATTGCCCAAATGCCGTGGATCGGGTGGTCGACCGCCCGTCGGCGTGCGATCGACGCGAGTGCGTCCTCGCGGGTGCTCATGGCCGTCGGGTTCGGGCCCAAGAAGCGCACGACGTCCCAGCGAGACTCGAGATCCAGGAGGAAGTCCGCATCGTCCGCACGCCAAGGGCGAAGCAAGAGGCGTTCGGTCGTCACGGTGCGCATGCGACCGAATCTAGCCGTATGCCGGCCAGCGCGCCTCAACCGCCGAGTCAGCCTGGTCCGTTCCCAGCTAGGCGGTCCACCCGAGCCACGCGTCGCCCGCCGAGACGATCGCGAGCCAGATGGCCGCGGCACCGACCGGTATGACCAGGGTCCAGGGCGGGCGTGTTCGCAGCAGGGCGATCGCGATCGCCAGCAGCGCCGCCCAGATGACCAGCAGAACGCCCGCCGCCCAGGCCGGGACGACCAGCCCGCTGATCACGTACAGGAAAAAGATCGCGACGTGTCCGGCGATGCCGATCCAACCCAGGAGGACCAGGCCCCGTCGGACGGCCGGACTCGATGGATCCTTCACCCGCCCAGTGTGGCCGGCCACGGGCCACTGCGGTCAATAGCAAGCCCGGAACCGGTCAGCCCCAGGTGAGTAGGCCGCCGCGCTCGTCGAAGGTTGTTTCGGGTCCCCAGGTGATCTCCCACCGGTTGCCCTCCGGGTCGGCGATGAACGCGGAGCGCCCGCCCCATGGGCGGTCGGTCGCGGGCGCCACCGGTGTTGCGCCGGCGGTGACGGCGGCGGTGTACGTCCGGTCGACAGCGTCCCGGGTGTCGACGGCGCAGGCGAGGGTGACGCCGGACCATCCCGTGGGTGCCTCACTCCCGGGTGCCGCCTCGGCGGTGAGGTCGTCGACCGGGAACAGCGCCAGCAGTACGCCGCCGAGGAGGAACCCGGTCCAGGTGTCGTCGCCCTGCGGCAGCTCCGGCCAACCGAGTGCCCGGTAGAACCGGCGCAGAGCGTCCATGTCGCGTGCACCCAGCGTGACGATGGACAGCCGGGCGGGAAGTACGGTCATGATTCGGATCCTGCCAGAGGCGATGGCGGCTGTGCGGAATAGCGGATCATCCAGGCCCGAACGGCAAGTACTAGTCTCGCGCCATGGCGTTGCGTCCGGACCAGTTCTTCGACCACGCGGCGGCCGTCGCCGACAGCGAGCGGCGGCTTCCGCTGGCGCGCATGACGGGATGGGACATCAGCCCGTTCGAGCAGGACGGGTTGCGGGTCATGCCGCTGCGTCCGCCGGTGCTGCCGGAGCCGGCTCGGCACGGTGAGGATCCCGCGGAGTGCCGGAACTGTCGGGACCGCGACGAGGGAATCTGGTTCAACGATCACTGGCGGCTTGCCCGCGTCCCAGGGGTCGGCGTGCCGCTGGTGCTGATGCTCTATCCGCGCGATCACTATGACATGGCGGATCTGCCCGACGATCTCGCCGCGGAGCTCGGGCTGCTGACCACGCGGATCGTCCGCCATGTGCAGGCGCTGCCGCACATCTCGCGGGCCCACGTCTACCGCATCGGCGACGGCGCCGCTCACCTGCACGTCTGGTTCTTCGCCCGGCCGGAGGGCCAGGCGCAGCTCTACGGATCGTGGCTCGTCGTCTGGGACGACCTCCTGCCGGAATATGCCGCCGAGGTCGCCGAGGCGGACGCCGCGATCGTGGCTGACGCCTTGGTCGCCTCGCACGGCGGCAGCCGATCGGCCGCCACCCCACCGCGAGCCTGACCGCGGGCAAACGTCACGATCCGCGCGTGGTCCCACCGCGACGGCCTGGATCTTGTCGCGGTGGGTTCGGCCTCGTGGTTGTTAGCGGCTGCGGGCGGTGATGTCGCCGTGGGTGGTGGTGGCTCGGATGTCGAGTGCGGCGGTGCCGTCGTTC
>NZ_JBFAIU010000630.1:0-2074 GCF_040654855.1 Asanoa sp. NPDC050611 | reverse complement strand
GGGCGGGGGGGGGCAGCCCCGCGGCGGGGGCGGCGGCGGGGGGGGGGGGGGGGGGCGCGGGCGGCGGGGGCGCCGCGCCCCCCCCCCCCCCCCGGCTCGATGGGCTGGCTGGTCTCCGGGGTGACCGGGACGGCGGCGGAGCGGCGGACCGGGGGCGGGCCGTCCTGGTCCGGCGGGGCGACCGGTGGGCGGGCCACGCCGGCGGCCGCTCTGACCGGGGGTGGGAGTGGTCCGTCCGGGCCGGGGACGTCGGCGCGACCGCGGGTGTTGGGTGGGCCGCTCTGGTTCGGCGCCATCGGTGGGCGGGCGGTGCCCGTGGCGGGTTGAGCTCCCGCGGGCACGGTCGGGCCGACCGGGCTGCCGGGTGGTGCGGCGGGCGGGCGGACGGCGCCGGTCGTGTCCGGGTTGGCGCGGCCGGCGGGGCGGGCGCCGCGTGGGGGTGGGCCGCCCAGTCCGCCGGGGCCGGGCTGGTCCGGGCCCGTGGGTGGGCGCACGGCGGCTGTGCCGGCCTGGCCGGTCGGGCGGTCCGTTCCGCGTACCGGGACGGCGCCGGGTGGGCCGTCGGGCGGCGCGGCGCGGCGGCCGGTCGGTGCGTCCGGTGTACGGGCGCCCGGGCGTTCGCCGTCGCCGAAGCGTTCCCGCGGGCCACCGGGCTGGTTTCGAGGGTCCTCGGTCGGTCGGCCGCGCGGGGGTCCGGACGCCGGGGCGCCGGGGCCGGCGTCGCCGCCGAACCGGCCGCGGGCACCGAGCGAACCGGTGTCGGTGTCCGATGCCCGTCGCCGGCGGCCGCCCGGCGTGGTCACGTCGCCGGTGTTGGTCGGGGCGTCCTCGACCGGCGTGCCGTGGCGGCCGGCCTGGCGTGGGACGCCGCCCGAGGCCGCCGCGGTCATGTCGGCGGAGTTGCCGTGCCGGCCGGCGGGTGCGTCCGGACGGGCGGTGGGCGGCTCGCCCGCCGGGTCACCGCGGAAGCGGCTGCGTGCGCCGCCGCCGCGTGGGGCGCCCGTGGCGTCGCCGTCCGGTTCGGGGCTCCGGCCGCTTCGGTTCGGGCCGGTTGCGGGGTCAACGGGCGGTGTGTTCGCGGCCGGAGCACCGGGACCGGCGGGCGGGCCGCGGCCGGGGAAGGTCGAGGGTGGGGCGTCGGCGCCCGGAACGCCGCGGCGGCCGCCGAACGGTTGGCCCGGGCCCGCGGCGGGCGGGATGTCCGGATCGGCGCGCCTGCGGCCGCCGTCCGCTGGTGGCACGTCCGGGCCGGGTCCACCGGGACGTCCACGACCGCCGGGCATCTGCCCGGTCGCGGCCACGCCGTCGCCGGGCGTCTCCGGGCGGGCGGCGCGGCGACGGCCGCCGTAGCCCTCCGCCTGCGCGGGAATCGCGGCACCACCGTCCGGTCGCGCGCGGCCGGCGCCGGCCGGCCCATCGGCCGGCGGGACGTCCGGGCCAGCACCGCGTCGGCCACGGCCGCCGATGACCTCCGGCCGGCCGGCTACGCCCTCCCCCGGCTGCCCGGGCACCGCAGCGCCGCCGCGGGCCGGTCGGGTGCCGAAGCCGTCGGGGCCGTCGGCCGGGGCTTCGGGCGCGGCCCGGCGACCCTGGCGGGGTGGCCCGGCATCGCGGCCCGGTACTACCGGCGGTGCGATCACGGGCGGCATGCCGCCGGTCGTGGTCGGACCCGGGCCGGTGCCCCGGCCTCCGCCCGTGTTCCAGCCGGACGTGTTGTCGCGCTGTGCGGGCGCCGGTGTGGCCGCGCCGCCGCCGAAGCGGTTCCGCGCCGGACCGGCGCCCGAGGTCGGGGCACCGGGTCCGGCCGGGCGGCCCTGGTCGCGGCGCGCCGCCCATTCGGACGTCTGTGTGCCGGCCGGGTCCGCGCCGCGGGCCTCGTCGGGCTCGGGAGCGCGCCGGCGACCGCCGGCCGCCGGTATCGGACCCGTGCCCGGATCGCCGTCGCGCCGGACCGTGGGCTCGGCCGGCGGTGCGCCCGCGGGTCCGCGCCCGCCAGTGGTCGACCGGCCGGTCATGTTCCAGACCTGGCGCGATCTGACGTTCCTGCACTGGCGCTACCCGGCCCAGGTCGTCC
>NZ_JBFAIU010000629.1:0-2098 GCF_040654855.1 Asanoa sp. NPDC050611 | reverse complement strand
GCAACGCCGACGCGAAGCGGGCGACGTCCACGCCGTTCGGGATCTCGACCGCGCTGCCGTCGAGGTGCTCGACCTGCACCTTGCGGGCCAGCGCGCTCACCGCGATCCGCGCCGTGATCCGTTCCAGTTGTTGCGCAATGGCGAGCAACAGGAACGGCTGGTCGCGGGCGCCAGGCCTCCGGCCACGGCCGGTCAGCCATCGTGGCGGTCGCAGCACGGACCGCGGCTTAGCGCCTTGGCCACGGCCCCGGACCGTCTCCGCGCGCGATGGCCCGACCCCCGCGGCCACCGCTCCGTGCGCGGCCCGGTGGACACAACCCGGGCTCCAGCGACGACCAGCCGTCGCGGCTACGGCCGCGGACTACAAGCACGGACCATGACGACTGGCCGCCGGCCACGGCCGCGGCCCAGGGCGGCTTTGGCGCGATGATCCAGCGGCCACCACGCCCCTCGCCCGGCCCCAAGCGGCGACCAGCCGTCGCGGCCACCGGCCACCCCTGCGGGCCGCTCACACCTAGAAACGTGCGGCCACGTGCGTTGGCATGTGTTTCGGTGGAGTGAGTGCTCACTTCTTCTGGCGGAGTGAGTGCTTACTCCGCTAGGCTGACCCCATCAGCTTGACCTGAACATGTGTCGAGGTATGAGGGTGGCGGCATGAGTGAGACCGAGACCCGGCGGCGGGCGCCCGGGATGAGTCCTGAGCAGCGGCGTGAGGCTGTTGTGCGCGCCGCCTTGCCGTTGGTGGCCGAGCATGGCGCCGCCGTGACCACCGCGCAGATCGCGCGGGCCGCCGGCATCGGGGAGGCGACCATCTTTCGCGTCTTCGACGACAAGCAGGCCGTGCTCGAAGCCGTCGTGGCCGCGGCGCTCGATCCGTCCGTCGTGTTGCAGGAGCTGCGGTCCATCTCGCTCGATCAACCGCTCGCCGTCCGGCTCGTCGACGCCGCCGACGCGCTCGAAGCGCACTTCGCCCGCGTCGGGTCCGTGCTCGGGTCGTTGCACGCTACCGGGCACACCGGGCATCGGCGGCCCGCGCCGCAGGCCGGTGAGCGTGAGCGGTCCGTCAGTGCCACCTTCGAGGCCGTCGCCGAGTTGATCGAGCCCGACAAGGATCGCCTGCGGCTGCCGGTCGCGACGCTCACCAACGCGTTCCTCGGTCTGCTGTTCCCCGCGCGGGTCGGTGGGCAGAGCGGGCCCCGAACCGTCGCGATCGAGGACCTTGTCGACGTCTTCCTCTACGGCGCCGTCAAGCCCGAGGGCTAGCGCACCCGCACCCCGGCACGGAAGACCGCCTCGACCTCGCGCAGCGCCGTGATGTCCGTCGTCGGGTCACCCGATACCGCCAGCAGGTCCGCGTCGTAGCCCGCGGCCACCCGGCCCTTCGTCGTGCCCACCCCGCAGGCGGCGGCCGCGTCGGCGGTCACCGCGCGCAGCGCCGCTTCCGGCTCGTCGCCGAAGCGCAGGAACATCTCCGCGGCGTACGGCAGGACGTCGTGCGGTTTCGACGGGTCGATGCCGGCGTCGCTGGTGACGATCATCCGTACCCCGGCCTGCCGTTGCTGGGTGAAGATCGCCGTCAGGGTCGCGGAGATCGCGGCCGTGCGGGGCGAGACCGGCTGGCCCGGCAGGTAGCCGAGCGTCGCCGAGACCACCGACTCGCTCGCCGCCAGTTTCGCGATCACGGCGGCGTCCGCGGCGGCGCCGGTCTCCGTCAGGAACGACGCGTGCTCGATCGTGTCGAAGCCCGCGTCCACCGCGGCCGCGATCGCTCCCGCGCTGTGTGCGTGTGCGGCGGCCGGCAGGCCGTGGCGGTGTGCCTCATCCGCCGCCGCGGCCAGTTCCGCGGGGGTGAACTGCGGCAGGTACGGCCGCGTGCCCGGCGTGATCTCGCCGCCCGTGGCCAGCACCTTGATCACGTCGACGCCCTCCGCCGCGTGCTCGGCCACCGCTGCCCTGATCGCGGTCTCGCCCGAGACCTCGCCGCCCAGCCACCAGCAGTGGCCGGATCCGCACGTCGATGGTCGCGCAGGACGGCCAGCAACCCGGCGATCCGGACCGGGGCGCCCGTGCGGTGCTGGCGGCGATGTCCCAGGACCCG
>NZ_JBFAIU010000628.1:0-2106 GCF_040654855.1 Asanoa sp. NPDC050611 | reverse complement strand
ACGCCTTGCCGCTGTGTTGAGCCCAAATGGGCTTGTCGCCGCGGGCCTGGCTCGAAGCGGAGCGAGATTTGTCCGGCGGGAGCAACGGTCGTGCCTCGACCTCGATGCGCCGGAAGTCCTTCTTCTCCCGGTCGAACCAGCCGACGGTCGCGCTCTCGAAGCCGCCGAGCCCGCTGAGGTGGGCCGCCTCGAGGTTCTCCTCGCGGGCGAGCCGCTGGAGCGCGCCGAACGCCTCCTCGCCGGGGTCACAGACCATCACGTACGTGACGACGTCGGCGTCTTCCACGATCTTGGACTTCATGGGCTCACCCCTTCGACGGGACCGTGAAACCCAGCCCATTCCCCTGTTCCGCCGGCTCAACCGAGACGGGCGCTTAGGTTGGACCGGTGGAGTTCCTGGTTGACATGGTGACGACCGTGCCGCCCGGCACGTCGGATGACGAGGTGGCCGACATGCGCCGGCAGGAGGCGGCCCACACTGCCGAGCTGATCGCCCGGGGCAACGTCCTGCGGCTGTGGCGGCCGCCGCTGTCGCCCGGCGAGTGGCGGACGTGGGGGCTCTTCCGCGCCGACGACGCGGACCAGCTCGAAACCGTGCTCGCGTCGATGCCGCTACGCGTCTGGCGACGGGACGCGGTCACGCCGTTGTCACCGCACCCGAGCGACCCGGGCCAGCCGGCATGACCGACGTCCTGCGCACGGTGCTGGACCGCTGGAAAGCCGCCGTCGACGCCCACGAGCCGGAGCGCGCCGCGTCGTACTTCACCGACGACGCGATCTTCCAGGGACTGCACCCCTACAGCGTCGGCCGGGCGAGCATCGCCGCCTACTACGCCGCATTGCCCGTCGGGATGACCGCCACCTACGAGATCCGCGAGACGCGGCGCCTCGCCGACGACCTGGTCCTGGGATACCTGAGCGTCGACTTCGCCTTCACGGACCGGCCGACCCTGCCCGTCTACCTCAGCGTGATCGTGCGCCGCACCGGCGACGACTGGTTGATCTGCCATTACCAGGTGTCCCAGGTCCTGTAGCGGGTAGGCGGCAACCGACCTGAGCGGCCGAGGAGGCGATGACGTGACCGAGCCGGAGGAGAGTCGGGAGAAGGCGCCCAAGACCGACGCGGTCCTCTTCAAGGGGGACGAGAAGGACCTGGACGAGATGAAGCGGCAGGAGGAGGACGAGCTGAAGGAGAACGCCCGTCGTGAGCGTGACGAGGGACGCCGGCGCGAGTGAGAGGTGTGAGCCTCGATCCTGAGGGTACGCACGCCGCCATGGCTGACACGGACGCGATTCTGCAGGGCGGTCCCCGCGACGGCACCGAGTTCGAGGCGGAGGACGCCGGACTCGTCGAGTTGGAGATCGACGGGATGGTGCACCGCTACATTCCGACCACCCAACAGGCCGCGGGGCGCACGGTCTACACGTACGACGGGATGGTCGACCCGCGCGGTGCGCAGGACGGCGTCGAAAGCGCCACCGACCGGCAGGCGTCGCCGCTCGCCGACGAGGGTTAGCCCGCCGCCCGCAACGGGAGGTCGACCGTGTCGCCGCGGGCGACCGGCACGACCTCGGTCACACCGCGGTCCTTGACGCGGTCGACGAAGTCCCGCAGGCCCGAGGTGAACACCGTGTAGTCGTCGAAGTGCACTGGCAGCGTCAGGCCCGGCCGGACCAGCTCGGTCAGGGCGGCGCCCTGGGCGCCGTCCATCGTGAGCAGCACGCCGAAGACCCGGGTCCCGCCCAGGTGGATGATCATGGCGTCGATCGGGCCGTGGCGGCGCGGCACCTCGGCCAGCATCGGCCGCAGCAGCGTGTCGCCGGTGATGTAGAGCCGCAGCCGGGTCTCCCCCATGATGTCCAGTTCCACCACCGAGCCCATCACGTCCGGCAGCAACCGGTCCATCAGGCCCGGCCCGTGCCGCCCGGGTACCGCGGTGACCCGCAGCCGCTGGCCGCCCCGCTCACGCTCGTGGGTCCGCCAGGTCGGCAGCCCGTGCACCTCGGCGAACCCCCACCAAGTGCACCACCAGCGCGCACCACCAGACGACGGCGGCCGCCCTGACCCACCACTCGCGACTGCTCTGCCGCGCCAGGTTGGCCATC
>NZ_JBFAIU010000627.1:0-2112 GCF_040654855.1 Asanoa sp. NPDC050611 | reverse complement strand
GAAGCGAGGGTCTGAGAACCGTCACCCAAGGGCTTCGAATGCGACGATTTCGCACATACGACGCTTCGCCGGAACCCGACACCACCGACACCATCGTCGCGCGCTCGTCGAGCCTCGACGGCACGGTCCATGCCGCCCTCCGGCAGCCACATCCACGCACGAGCGTCGTCGCGGTCTCCGGTGAGATCGACATGGACTCCGTCCAGCCGCTCGACGAGATCCTGGCGCGGGTGCTGCCCGGCACGCCGGGTGCGACCGTACACGTGGACCTGACGGACGTCACCTTCTCGGACGCGGCCGGGATGGGCACGCTGGTGCACTGGCGATCCCGGTTCGCGGCGGCCGGCATGACGATGGCCGTCCGCAACCCGCGCCCGCTCGTCTACCGGTTGCTGCTGTTGTGCGGGCTCGTCGACGCGCTCGACGTCAGGCTGGCGACCGACTGAGTCAGGCCCGATCGCGGGCGCCCAAGTCACCGGTGTCCACGAGATACCGCGCCACCTCGACCAGCCTGGTGTTCGTCTTCTGGCTGACCGTCACCAGCAGACCGAACGCCTGGTCACCCGTCAGCTTGTGCCGTTCCATGAGGATGCCCTTGGCCTGCCCGATCAGGTCACGGACGTCGAGCGCCCGCGACAGGTGACTCAGCTGTTGCGCGCCGGCCAGCGCGACCCCGGCGTGCGCGGCGAACAACAGGCCCACCTGCTCCGACACGTCGCCGAAGGCGCCCGGCCGCCGGGAGTACAGGTTGAGACTGCCCAGGCTGCCGCTGTCCACGTACAGCTGGAACGCCAGCATGCTGCCGACGCCGAGGGTCAGGGCGCGGGCGCTGAACCGCGGCCAACGGGCCTCACCGGCCATGTCGGCGACCAGGACCGTCAGGTGGTCGAAAAGCGCGTCGAGGCAGGGGCCCTCGTGCTCGTCGTACTGAATCTGGTCCACGTCGTACACCAGCCGGTCCGTGCCGGTCGTCGTGCGAACCGTGCGTCGGTTCTCCACCTGGGACACTCCGGCGTGGTCGGCACCGGGCACGGTGCCCACCGCGGCCCGGACGATGGCGTCCAGGGTGTCGGCGACGCTGCGCTCGGCCTGGAACGCGCGCGCCAGCTCCCCGAGCCGGTCGGCCAAACCCGGAAGGTCGCTCACGCGGACCATGGTCTCACCGACCGACCCGACGCTCAGGTCCGAGTCGTTCACCTCCGCTGCTGCTCGCCGCGCCGCGCGCCCGGCTCGTGTGCCGGCCCGACGCCCTCGTCATGATCCCTGGTCCGGGCCTCCTGCCGAGCGGGCTGCTCGTCCGCCTGCGAGCCGGTGGTGTCCGCGGCGTCCGGCCGGCTCATCTCGTCGTTCTCGACCGGACCGTGCGCACCGCCGACCTTGGCGCCGTCACGCACGGCCGACCCCTTGTCGCGTACGTTGCCCGACTTCTTCCGATCGGAATAGGGAGGAATTTCCCTATCGTTCTTGTCTCGCATCACCTGCTCCTAACGTCCGGTTGGCCGGTCTCGCGCGCAGAGCCCACCAACCAGGAGCGACTGCCCGCCGACCCCGCGGCGAAACATCGACACCGCCGGCCGGCGGGCGGTTGTCCGCCGCTCGGCCTACTGTTCGAGATAGTTGTCGCGCGGTAAGTAATGCGAGGGGATGTCACATGCCGGCACCACGCACTCGGCCCGAGCCCGACCTGTCGCTCGACGAGGCCGCCTCGCGCTACGTCACGGCCGGCGCCGAACCCGGTGCCCGCGACGCGTTCGTCCTCGCGGCGATGCCGTTCGCCGACCGGCTCGCCAACCGCTACCGCGGCCGCGGCGTCCCGCTCGACGACCTCCGCCAGGTCGCCCGGCTCGCGCTGATCAAGGCCGTCAACCAGCTCGACCTGGAGCGCGGCTCGTTCACCGCGTACGCGGTCGTGACCGTCCGCGGCGAGCTGCGCAGGCACTTCCGGAACACCGGTTGGGACCTGCACGTCTCCCGGCCGTTGCAGGAGCTGACCGTGGACGTGTGGCACGCCGTCGACGAGCTCACCGGCGTGCTGTCGCGCACGCCGACCCGGGCCGAGCTGGCGAACCGGCTGGGTGTGGGCGAGCGCGTCGTGGTGAGTGCGGTGGGGGC
>NZ_JBFAIU010000626.1:0-2117 GCF_040654855.1 Asanoa sp. NPDC050611 | reverse complement strand
GCCGCCCCTGCCCGCCCCCTTTTTGCCCCCCCCGGCGGCCACCCTCCACCCCCCGTGCGGGCGTGCCGGGGCCTCTTTCCCCCGCCGCCGCCGCGCAGCCGGCGCGTCGACCTTGAGCGCGTCCGCGATCCGCGCGGTGACCACGTCGGCGGGCGCGCCGCCGGCCGTGACGGTGAGGGTCAGCGCCACCCACTGCGGCTCGGTCACCTCGATGCCGGCGAGCAGCCGGTCGAGGATCGCGTTGAGCGCCTTCTCGGTCCGGCCGAGGAGCTGCGCACTGAAGTCGGTCATGTCTGCCTCCCGAGGCAATCGTTAGTGACACGAACAAAGCTAGTTCGTTAGTCTCACTAACGCAAGTGCTACGATCGCGGGCATGGATCGGTTGCGGAACCTGCGTGCCCGGCTGCTCTCGCAGGCCGCCATCCACTCCGACCGGCTCGTCAACGAGGCGCTCGCGACCGCCGACGCCCGGAAATGGCACTACGCCGTGCTGGCCACGCTGGCCGAGCAGGGGCCGGGCAGCCAGGCCCAGCTGAGCGCGCGCACCGGCATCTACCGCAGCGACATCGTCGCGGTCGTCAACGAGCTGACCGCCCGCGGCCAGGTCGAGCGCGCACCCAACCCGGACGACCGCCGCCAGAACGTCATCACCCTCACGGAAGCCGGCCGCCGGCAGCTCGGCCGGCTCGACCGGATCCTGGCCGGCGTCGAGGACGACCTGCTCGCCCCGCTCACCGGGCCGGAACGCGCCGAGCTCACCCGCCTGCTCACGACCCTGGTCGACCACCACAAGGGCTGGACCCCCGGCGTTTCCTGACCGATAAGTACGAATCGGAGCAACTACGCTGTCGGCGACCACGACCAGCGTCGGGGAGCCGGCCATGCGATTCGCACGTACCTCGCGCGCCCCCGCGGCCGTGGCCACGGTCGCCGCGCTCGCCGCGACCCCGGCCTCCGCGGTGCTGGCACCGCCCGACGCGCCCGGGCCGCCGACCGGCCATCGCCGCGGTCCAGCTCGTCGAGTCCGGCCGGATCGCGCTGGACGCCCCGGTGGTCCGCTACCTCCCGGCGTTCGCGGCCGGGGCAAGGACGACATCACCATCCGCAACCTGCTCACCCACACGAGCGGGCTGCCGGCCGACCCCGAACCGTCGCTGTGCGCGTACCCGACCGACGAGCAGCGCTGGGCCGCGGTCTACCGGATCAGGCCGGTCAACCCGCCGGACACGGCAACGCCCCGGCTGCACTGGCGGATCGCGGCCGAGGAATACCAGCCCGGGCGCGGCCTCGTCCGGGGCAGCGTGCACGACGAGAACGCCTGGTGCCTGGGCGGCGTCGCGGGGGCACGCCGGCGTCTTCGCCACCGCCGCGACCTCGCGACGCTCGCCCAGGCCCTGCTCAACGGCGGCCGCTACGGCCGCGCGCGCATCCTGGCCGGCGCCGCCGACAACCGCACCGCCACGCTCACGATCCCGGCGCGCGGCGGCACCCGGTCGACGTTCGACATCTGGTACGACACCGCGGAGACCGACGGCGGCGCGCTCGAGGCGTCCACCGACGGCGGCCGGACCTGGCGGCTGGTGCCGGTCGACCTGCGCGCCCCGGGTCTCCGGTGGCGCACCGACGGCACGTACACCGGCTTCCAGGGTCGTCAGTGGCTGACCGCGCGGGCCGCGCTGCCCAGCGGGACCACCCACCTGCGCTGGCGGATGACGACCGCCGCCGCGCCGCACGGTCGCGGCGCCCACGTGGACGCGGTGCGGGTAGCCGGCCGGTCCGGCCTCGTGTTCGACGACCGCCGCCCCCGCGACGCGGCCCGCTTCCGCGCGGACGGCTGGGCGCGCGCCCGCGACTGACGGCCGCTAGCCTGGCGCGGGTGACGGTGACGGTGCGCCCCGCCAACGAGGTGAGCTGGGACGACCTGCGAGCGGTGTTCGGCACCCGCGGCGACCCGGCCAACTGCCAGTGCCAGTGGTTCAAGGCCCGCGACGTCTGGGCGATCCCGAAGCCCGAGCGCGCCGACCGGCTGCTCACGGCCGGTGCCGAACCCGCGCCGCCGCGAGGCCAACCAGCGCCAGCGGGTGCTGCTGACCGGCGACGTGCCGAGCCCGATCGAC
>NZ_JBFAIU010000625.1:0-2125 GCF_040654855.1 Asanoa sp. NPDC050611 | reverse complement strand
GTCGCGCGGGAGCTGATGATCAACATGTCGGCACCGGCGCCCGTCCTCTTCTCGGTCAGATCGTGGATCTCCCAGGTGGCCGTGTAGACGTCGGCCGACGGCCGGATCTCGGGCAGCATCGCCCGCGGCACGCCGAGCGCGTCGAGCAGTTCCGGGCTCCAGTCCAGGGTGCGCAGGTCCATCAGCAGCGTGCGGCTGGCGTTGGTGACGTCGGTGACGTGCCGGCCGGTCAGGTTCCAGATCAGCCAGCTGTCGATGGTGCCGAACAGCACCTCGCCGCGCTCGGCCCGCTCGCGCAGGCCGGTGACGTTGTCGAGCAGCCAGCGCAGCTTGGGCCCGGCGAAGTAGGTGGCCAGCGGCAGCCCGGTGATCCGGGTGATCTCCTCGGCGCGGTCGGCCAGCGTACGCAGGATGGCTTCGGTCCTGGTGTCCTGCCACACGATCGCGTGGTGCACGGGCTCGCCGGTGACGCGGTCCCAGACCAGGGTGGTCTCGCGCTGGTTGGTGATGCCGAGCGCGGCGATGTCGTAGCCGGCGACCGCCTCGTCGACCACGGCCCGCACGTTGGCCCAGATCTCGGCGGCGTCGTGCTCGACCCAGCCCGGCCTCGGATAGAGCTGGCGGTGCTCCCGCCGGGCGACGGCGACGATCCCACCGTCGCCGTCGAAGACGATGCACCGGGAAGAGGTGGTCCCTTGATCGATCGCGGCGACGTACGGCATGCGGGCCATTGTGCCGGTCCCGTCGACGCCCGAATAGGATCGAATCGTGCGCGAGATCGCGGTATTCAGCGGTGGTGCCCATCCGGAACTGGCCGCCGACATCTGTGCCCACCTCGGCGTCCCGTTGCTGCCGACCAGAATCTCCAGGTTCGCCAACGACTGCCTCGAGGTGCAGCTGCAGGCCAACTGCCGGGAGCGTGACGTCTTCCTGATCCAGCCGATCGTCGCGCCGACGCAGGAGAACCTCGTCGAGCTGCTGTTCATGATCGACGCGGCCCGGGGTGCCTCGGCCGGACGGATCACGGTGGTGCTGCCGCACTTCGCGTACGCCCGCTCTGACAAGAAGGACGCACCCCGCATCTCGATCGGCGCCCGCCTGGTGGCGGACCTGCTGGTCTCCGCGGGTGCGCACCGCGTGCTGGCGATGACCCTGCACTCCCCGCAGGTGCACGGCTTCTTCAGCGTGCCGGTCGACCACCTGCACGCCCTGCGCGAGCTGGCGACCCACTTCAAGGGCGAGGACCTGAGCGAGACGGTCGTGGTGTCACCGGACCTGGGCAACGCGAAGGAGGCGGCGGCGTTCGCCCGGATGCTCGGCACCCCGGTGGCGGCGGGCGCCAAGCAGCGCTTCCACGACCAGGTCCGGATCAGCGCGGTGATCGGAGACGTCACGGACCGCGACGTGATCGTGCTGGACGACGAGATCGCCAAGGGCAGCACCGTGATCGAGCTGGTCGACCACCTGCACCAGCTCAAGGCCCGCTCGATCCGCCTGGTCTGCACGCACGGCCTGTTCGCCGACGACGCCCTCGACCGTCTCGCGGCCCTGGAGGGCGTCCGCGAGATCGTCTGCACCAACACGGTCCCGATCCCGGTGGAGAAGCGCGTCCCGCAACTGACGGTGCTCTCGATCGCACCGGCCCTGGCGGAAGCGATGCGCCGCATTCACAACGGCGAGTCGGTCAGCGCGCTTTTCGCCTGATCACGGATGGCCGATCGGGCTGGCATAGTTGGCGGCGTGATCCCCGACTCCCCTACCGTCCTGGCCGAGGCGTTGGCGTCCACCGGTTACCTGGCCGACGACGGGCTCGCCACCGCCGGGTTTCTGGCCCTCAAGCTCGGGCGGCCGCTGTTCCTCGAGGGTGAGGCCGGTGTCGGCAAGACCGCGTTCGCGCAGGCGTTGGCGGTCGCGACCGGGGCCAGGTTCGTGCGGTTGCAGTGCTACGAAGGGCTCGACGCCGCCCAGGCGCTCTACGACTGGGACTTTCCGCGGCAGATCCTCCACCTGCGGGCGGCCGAGGCCGCCGCTGCTCGTGTGCGCCCGCGAGCGCTCCCAGGACGTGAAGAAGCTGGTCGACGAGCTGAAAGCCCGCGGCGACGAAGGTTTCTGCTGATTCGCATCT
>NZ_JBFAIU010000624.1:0-2137 GCF_040654855.1 Asanoa sp. NPDC050611 | reverse complement strand
GATCTTCAGGTTTGGATCTGCGCCGTCCGAAGGACCAGGCGCCTGGGGAGAGCTAGCGGGCGCCGAGCACGTGCTCGACGGCGAGCTGGTTGAGGCGGACGAAGCCGAAGCCCTTGGCGCCCGCGGCGTCGGCGTCGTAATCCTCGTACGCCGACCGGTTGGCAAGGAAGTCGGTGTAGCTCTCGCCCGTGTTCAGCGTGGGCTCGCGCAGCTCGGCGACCTTGCTGGCGGCCAGCGCCTCCTGCACCTCGGGGTCGGCCCGGAACGCCTGCGCACGCTCCTTGAGCAGGAGGTACATCCGCATGTTGGCGGCCGCCGACGCCCACACCCCGTCGAAGTCCTCGGTGCGCGAGGGCTTGTAGTCGAAGTGCCGCGGGCCGTCGTAGGCCGGACCGCCGCCGGGCGCGCCGTGCTCGATGAGGTCGACCAGGGCGAACGCGTTGACCAGGTCGCCGTGGCCGAAGACCAGGTCCTGGTCGTACTTGATGCCGCGCTGGCCGTTGAGGTCGAGGTGGAAGAGCTTGCCGTGCCAGAGCGCCTGGGCGATGCCGTGTGCGTAGTTGAGGCCGGCCATCTGCTCGTGCCCGACCTCGGGGTTGAGGCCGACCAGCTCGTGGTGCTGGAGGCTGGAGATGAACGCCAGCGCGTGGCCCACGGTCGGCAGCAGGATGTCGCCGCGCGGCTCGTTGGGCTTGGGCTCGAGGGCGAAGCGCAGGCCGAAACCGCGGTCGACCGAGTACTGCGCGAGGAAGTCGACGGCCTCGCGGTAGCGGTCGAGCGCCGCCTGCACGTCCTTGGCGAGGTCGTACTCCGAGCCCTCGCGCCCGCCCCACATGACGTAGGTCTGCGCGCCCAGCTCGGCGGCCAGCTCCATGTTGCGCATGACCTTGCGCAGGGCGAAGCGGCGCACGTCGCGGTCGTTGCTGGTGAACCCGCCGTCCTTGAACACCGGGTGGGTGAACAGGTTGGTGGTCACCATGGGCACCACGATGCCCGTCTCGTCGAGCGCCTTGCGGAACCGGGCGATGTGCTCGCCGCGGCTGCTGTCGTCGGCGCCGAACGGGATGACGTCGTCGTCGTGGAACGTCACACCGTAGGCGCCGAGCTCGGAGAGCCGGTGGACGGACTCCACCGGGTCGAGCGGCGGCCGGGTGGCGTCGCCGAACGGGTCGCGGGCCTGCCAGCCCACGGTCCAGAGACCGAACGAGAACTTATCGGCGCGGGTGGGATCGGCTGCCATCCTGGGCCTCCTCCGAGAGTGCGTTAATTTGTTTAGCGGTTGAATTATTTGACCCAGCCGTGGCAGTGTCAAGGCCGTGAACGGCGGATCTCCGGTGCGGCAGGCCAGCGTGCGCGCACACAACCTGGCGCTCGTGCTGCGCCAGGTCGCGACCGCGAGCCGCCCGCCGTCCCGGGCCGACCTGGCCGCCAGCACCGGGCTGACCCGGGCCACGGTCTCCGCGCTCGTCGACGACCTGGTCGGCGGCCAGCTGCTCGCCGAGGTGGATCCGGCGCCGCGGCTCGGCGCCGGGCGACCGGCGGCCGGCCTGGTGCTGCACGGGTACGGCCCGGCCGGGCTGGGCCTGGAGATCAACGTCGACTACCTGGCCGGCTGCGTCGTCGACCTGACCGGCACGGTCCGGCACCGGGCGGTGCGGCACGGCGACCAGCGCCCGCTGACCCCCGACGCGGTCCTGCGGGCCGTCGCCGACCTCGGGGCGGAGCTGCGGGCGGAAGCAGCCGCGGCCGGGCGCACGGTGGCCGGCGCCGCGCTGGCCGTGCCCGGGCTCGTCTCCGCCGGCGGCCAGGTGCACCGCGCGCCGAACCTCGCCTGGCACGAGGTCGACGCGGCCGGCATCCTGGCCGGCGGCCCGCTGAGCGACCTGCCGCTGACCATCGACAACGAGGCCAACCTGGCCGCCGTGGCGGAACTGCACGCCGGCGGCCCGGCGCTGGACAGCTTCGTCTACGTCTCGGGCGAGATCGGCATCGGCGCCGGCATCGTGCTGCACCGCGACCTGTTCCGCGGCGCCCGCGGCTGGAGCGGCGAGAGGCGGCCAGCAGCGCGTCGTCGTGCTCGGCGAGCACGGGGAGCCAGTCGTCGCTCGCCTCGTACGCCGTGAAGCTTGCGGCCGCC
>NZ_JBFAIU010000623.1:0-2166 GCF_040654855.1 Asanoa sp. NPDC050611 | reverse complement strand
GCCGTCACCAGGGACGTGACGGCGACGCCGCTCGTGCCGGGGGTCGGGAGAGCGTTTTGAGCCTAAACGTGGCCGGGTTTCCGGGTGGTCCCGGACGCCTCGGCCGCGAATTCGGCTATTTGGGGTGGCCCGACCCGCCGGAACCCGGCACGACCAGGCCGGTCTCGTACGCGGCGACCACCGCCTGGGTGCGGTCGCGCAGGCCCAGCTTGGTCAGCATCCGGCTCACGTGCGTCTTCACGGTCTCCTCCGTGACCACGAGGCGGGCGGCGATCTCCGGATTGGACAGTCCCTCCGCCACCAGGCGCAGTACCTGTGTCTCGCGCGGCGTCAGCGCCGACAGGGCGACCGGCGGCGGTGCCGAGGGGCGGTGCTGCAGGGCGAACTCCGCGATCAGCCGCCGTGTCACCGTCGGTGCCAGCAGGGCCTCCCCCGCCGCGATAACGCGTACCGCGTCGAACAGCGCCTCCGCTCGGACGTCCTTGAGCAGGAAGCCGCTGGCGCCCGCGCGGATCGCGTCGTAGACGTACTCGTCGAGGTCGAACGTCGTCAGGATCAGCACCCGGGGGTGCGCGGGCGACGCGGCCAGCTGCCGGGTCGCCTCGATGCCGTCGACACCCGGCATCCGGATGTCCATCAGCACGACGTCGGGCCGGGTGGCCGCGCACACCTCGACCGCCGCGGCCCCGTCCGCGGCCGTGCCGACCACCTCGATGTCCGGCTGGGTGGCCAGCAGCCCGGCGAACCCGCCGCGGACCACCTCGTGGTCGTCGGCCACCACGACGCGGATCATCGGTCCTCCGGGGTCGGCACGGGCAGGTTGGCCTCCACGACGAAGCCGCCGGCGGCACCGGCCACGCCCGTGCGCAACCGGCCGCCGACCGCCGCCGCCCGTTCGTGCATGCCGCTCAGGCCGTGGCCGCCGGCCGGCACACCGGCCGGGCCGGGGCCGTTGTCGCGGATCCGCAGGCACAGGCCCGAGGCGGAGTACGTCACCGAGACGTCGACCGCCGCACCGGGGGCGTGCCGGCGGGCGTTGGTCAGGGCCTCCTGGACGATCCGGTACGCGGCCAGCTCGACGCCCGGATCCAGCGGCACCGGCGGACCGCGCAGGATCAGGCGGGTGCCGGCGCCCGACGTGTCCCGTGCGTCGTCCAGCAGCGCCGCCAGCTCCCGCAGGCCCGGCTGCGGTGCCCGCTCGGGTGCGGCGGGCGCGTCCGAGCGCAGCACGCCCAACAGGCGCCGCATCTCCGTCAGGGCCGACCGCGCCGTGCCACCGATCGCGGCGAACCGCTCCGCACCGGCGGCCGGCAGCCCGGGCGTCGTCAGCCGCGCGTTCTCCGCCTGCACCGAGATCATCGAGATGTGGTGCGCGACGACGTCGTGCAGCTCCCGGGCGATCCGGGCCCGCTCGCCGCGCGCCGTGTGCTCGACCAGCGTCCCGGCGAACGCCGACCGGGCCGCCAGGTGCGCCGCGTCCGCCGAGCTGACGCGGCGGGCCACTCCCGCCAGCGCGCAGACGGGCACCAGAGCGGCCAGGACGACGGCCAGCGGGTCGAAGAAGGCGATCGCCAGGTACGGCAGCCCGAGCGGCACCGCCACAGCCAGGGCGCCACGGCGTCCCGCGAGATAGGCGGCGGCGAGTTGGGCGACCACGCCCGCCACCGTCCAGAGCCCGAAGCCCACGAGCGCGACCACCGCGGCGCCGGTCACCACCGCGGCGACCACCGTCGGGCGGCGGGCGGCCAGGGCCAGCGGCGCGGTCGACGCCAACGCCAGGCAACCGACCAGCACCAGGAACGGCCCCCCGGTCACGTCCGACGACACGTACCGGGCCAACGCCTCGACGACGGCGGCCACCGCCAGGACGGCGGGGGCGAGGGCGACGGTACGGCTCACACGGACATTGTCGCCGCCGGCCGGACCCGGGTCGTCCCTCGCGTCAGGGACGGGAAAGATGGCTCCCGTGCGGGACGACCACAAGCGCCGCCGTTCGTAGCGTCAGACGGCATGGAAGCCACCATCGAGGTCGACAACCTACGCAAGACGTACGGGTCGACCGTCGCGCTCGACGGCATGACGTTCATGTCCGGCACGTGGCTGCTGTTGTTCCTCGGGATGGTCTTCTACGCGGCGTCCGACCTGTCGTTCAACCTCACCCTGCCG
>NZ_JBFAIU010000622.1:0-2187 GCF_040654855.1 Asanoa sp. NPDC050611 | reverse complement strand
AACGGCGTACAGGCGAAGACCGTCGACCCTGGCAAGAAGAACCGGCCGCTGAACGCCACGTACAAGGACCGGGTCCTGACCGTCTCGCTCGCGACGGACAGCACCGGAGCGGTGATCAGCACCACCGACCAGGTCGCCGCGTTCATCAGCGCGCGCTACCCGCAGGTGTTCAACGCGTTCGTCGAGGACGGCTCGGCGGGCAAGGTCATGCCGGTCGCCGGCCCGGCCCGGCTCGACGACGGCCTCGACGGCACCGAGGTGTCGAAGAAGCCGTGGACCGTGCAGGCCATGCGGCTCGGCTCGGTCCGCGACGGCTCGAAGATCGGCGTGATGGCGTACTCGCAGGAGCACGCCCGTGAGTGGGCCACCCCGCTCGTGACGCTGGAGTTCGCGGAGCGGTTGCTGGCCAACTACGCGACCGATCCCGAGACCAAGTCGCTGCTGGACAATGTGGACGTCTTCGTGCTCCCGGTGGTCAACCCGGACGGTGCGAACTACGCGTTCAACGACTACAACTTCCAGCGCAAGAACATGGTCAACCACTGCGTCGGTGCCCAGCGCGACCCGCGGCTGGCCAACTCGTGGGGCGTCGACGTCAACCGCAACTACACGGTCGGTTCCTACTTCGACGGGTACGTGGGCGGCAGCGCGAACTGCCTGTCGGGCACCTACTCCGGCACGTCGGAGCTGTCCGAGGCGGAGAGCAGCAACGTCATCGCGCTCGCCGAGTCACACCCGAACATCAAGTTCGCGATGAACGTGCACAGCTACGGTGGCTACTTCATGTGGCCGCCCGGCTCCTACAAGGCCGACGGCCGGATCACGCTGCCGCGTCCGTCCATCGAGGAGTCCGCGTACTTCATGGAGAGCGCCAAGCGCATCATCGGCGCGATCCGCAGCTCCCGCGGCACGGTGACGTGGCCGTCCTACACCGGCCCCGTGGCCGACGTGCTGTACTCGGCGGCCGGCAACTCGGCCGACCAGCTCTACTACGAGCTGGGCATCCTGGCCTGGGACTTCGAGGTCGGCAACGACCTGTGGAACGCGGAGACCCAGGAATGGGAGGGCGTCGGCTTCCAGCCGCCGTACGAGGAGGCACACGCGGAGTCGCAGGAGTACGCGTCCGGCCTGGTCGAACTGGTCCGGGTGGCCCGTGACCTGTCCGCCGAGGGCGCCGTCCAGCCGTAACCCGTTTCCCGAAGAGGCCCCCGGTCCCCCACCGGGGGCCTCTTCGTGTGATCCGTGGGCGCGACACACCCGCTAGGGCGTCCTAGGATGTATCGCGTGGTCGACGTGCCGGAACCGGACTGCTGGCTGCACCCCGACGTCGAGGTGCGTCCGTCACCGATCGCCGGGCGCGGCCTGTTCGCGAGCCGGCCCATCGCCGCGGGCACGGCGGTGTCCCGGCTGGGGGGTCGGCTGGTCGACGGGGCCGAGCTGCAGGCCCTGCTCGCCGCGGCGGCCCGGGACCCGCGCCACCCCTACGTCGACACCATCACCGTCACGGACGCCCTGCACCTCGTGCTTCCACCAGAACGTCCGAACGGCCGCGGCAACCACAGCTGCGACCCGAACCTCTGGTGGACCGACGCCTACACGCTGACCGCCCGGCGCGACATCCGCGCGGGCGACGAGCTAACCAACGACTACGCCACGAGCACGGCGGTCGCCACGTTCACGATGGACTGCGCCTGCGGCTCCGCCCTGTGCCGACACCGGATCACCGGCACCGACTGGCAACGGGTGGACCTTGCGCGACGGTACGGAGACCACTGGGTGCCCGCGCTGCTCGACCGCATCTCTCGGCAGGCGACGTAGGCGTCAAATTGGCGTGCGGCAGGCTGTCCGCCCTGCGATGGTCGACGGCATGGACGGTGGACCGGCCCGGTTCCGCGGGGATTCCCGCAGGTTCCTCCGCGCGTACGCGGCGGACGGTGTCGACGTCCTGCTCGCCACCCATGTCGCCGCCCGCCTGCGGGAGCGCGACCGCGGGACCGTGCACTCGACCATGGTGGAGCGGCTGCCGCGCTGGCTGAAGGCCCGCGACAACCGCACCGAGATCCTGCGCGTCATCGCGCACCTGCGCGCTTCGTTGCCCGGCTGACCAGCGTGGCGTCCTCGGCGACGAACGCCCGCCACAGCTTGATCGCGATCTCGATGATCTCGTCGGCCACCTCGGCGGGGAAC